>NZ_JBHWZY010000077.1:0-13821 GCF_042727815.1 Nocardia sp. NPDC060220 | reverse complement strand
GGACTCACCGCGGGCACCTGGGCCATCGACCCCACCCACTCCACCGTCGGCTTCTCCGTACGCCACCTGATGGTGAGCAAGGTCCGTGGCCGCTTCACCGACTTCGACGGCGCCCTCGTGATCGCCGAGGACGGCACCGCCACCGCGCACGCCGAGATCCGCGTCGACTCCCTCACCACCGACAACGCTCAGCGCGACGGCCACCTGCGCACCGCCGACTTCTTCCACGCCGAGGAATTCCCGCTGATGACCTTCAAGTCCACCGGGTTCCGCGGCGAGGGTAGCGATTTCGTCGTCGACGGCGAGTTCACCGTGCGCGGCAACACCAAGCCGGTCACCCTCGAGGTCGAGTTCGTCGGCGTGAGCCCGGGCATGGGCAACGGCCAGGTCGCCGGCTTCGAAGCCAAGACTGTGGTCTCGCGCCGCGACTTCGGCCTCGACATCGACATGCCGCTGCCCGACGGCGGCGCCGTGATCGGCGACAAGATCACTCTCACCCTCGAGATCGAGGCCGTCCTCCAGGGCTGACCCGGACCGACGTGACGCCCCCATCACCTGTGCGGTGATGGGGGCGTCGGCCGCTGTGCGCGGTGGCTAGTCCTCGTCGGCGATGATCGTGTCGAGTGTCGCCGCGAGACGGGTGAGGGTCGCGACCGTCGCGGCGAACTCGGCCGGACCGAGCGCCTCGGCCAGCCGGTGCGCCATGGCCGCGTGCTGCGGATCGATGCGACGGATGGCGGCCGTGCCCTCCTCGGTCATCGCGACCAGCTTGGCCCGCTTGTGCGCGGGGTTGGGCCGGTACTCACACATGCCTTTGCCGACCAGCAGGTCCGCGATCCGCTGCACGCTCTGCCGGGTGATGCCCATCGCGCGGGCGATCCCGGCCACCGGCTGTGGCTGGTCCTGCACGGCGGCCATCACCTGCCACCAGGCCACCGAGATTCCGGCAGGCGCGGACAAGCCGTCGCCGATGGTCAGGAATTGACCGTTGAGCCGGAAGACGGTGAGGGCGGCGCCGTCGAGCAGGTCCTGTTCGGAGTTCAAGCCGCGTGGCTCCCTTCGTATTCGGCGAGCGTGGCGTACCCGGCCGGGTCCTTGCGCGCATACAGCTTGTACCAGGCATCGAGTACCCGCGGTTCGTACAGGTCGAGCCGCGCGAAGATCTCTCTGGCGAATTCGAACGGCGACATGCCGTCCGCGGTGATCACGTCACGGTCGGTGACCGCGGGGGCCTCGACGTAGTGCTGCGCACCCGAATATCCGCTGTAGACAAGGAATTCCGCCGCATTGCTGGTGTGTGCGCGATCATCGAGCAGGCCCGCCGTGGCCAGTCCGAAGGTCGCGCCGCAGATCGCGGCCACCGGCACCCCGGCGTCGGCGAACTCTTTCGCCTTGTGCGCGAACGTGATCAGGTCCTCGCCCAGCCACAGATCCGCGCCGGGCAGGATCAGCATCGCGCTGTCGGCCGGGTCGAGATCGGCGATGGCGAGGTCGGGCGTCACGCGCAGACGCCCCATGGTGGTGATCGGTTCGGTGGTGAGGCCGACCGTCGCGACCTCGAACGTTCCGGGCTCCCGGTGCCAGTTGCCGTTGGCGATGTGCGCCGTCGCGGCCCCCACTTCCCAGTCGGCGAGGGTGTCGTAGACGGCTACGTGAACTGTTTTCTTCGGCATGACAGCATCCTGTCATGTTTGACAGGATGCTGTCAATAAGAATTTTGCTACCGGCTTATAGCCGACCCTCCGTACGCTGACGGCATCCGGTGCGAGACAGGGAGGTTCACCCGCGATGACCGACTCCGTGCACGGCATGACGGGCACCATCACGTCACCGATTCGGGAGGCGGGCGCACTGGGTGAGGTACTGATCTCGATTCGCGGGGGCACCGAGCTCTATCTCGCCCGAGCCGACGAACCGATCGCCGCCTGGACCACCGTGTTGATCGTCGCGGTCCACCCGGGTCGCCTGGTCGACGTGGTCACCTGGATTCCGCTTCCCTCTGAATGAAAGGGGCCCGCGATGCTGGGCTATCACGTTCCCGATCCCGACGAAGCCATGCTGGTCAGTGGCGCCAAGACCAAGGACGACACCCCGTTCAAGGTGGTCATCGGGCGCGGCACCTGGGTGGTGCCGCTGTTCCGCAAGGTCCGATACCTGTCACTGGCCATGTTCGAGTCCGAGATCCGCGAGCGCTGTGTCACCAAGCAGGCCATCCAGCTCGATGTGCGTGCGGTGATCGCGTTCAAGGTCGCCAACGACACCCAGTCGATCGTCAATGCGGCACAACGCTTCCTGTCCGAACAGGAGCAGGAGATGTCGGTGCTGACAGGGCGGATCTTCTCCGGCCATCTGCGCTCGATCGTGGGCTCGATGACCGTCGAGGAGATCATCCGCGAACGTCAGAAGCTGGCCGACGAGGTGCTCATCGCCTCCAAGGTGGAGATGAGCAATATCGGCCTGTGGGTCGACTCGTTCCAGATCCAGTCCATCGACGACGGCAACCTCGGCTACATCAATGCCCTGGCGGCACCGCACAATGCGGCCGTCCAGCGCGATGCCCAGATCGCTCAGGCCCAGGCCGCCCAGCGCTCCGCCGAAGCCGAGCAGGAGTCGTTGCGCCGTCGCGCCGAATACGAACGCGAAACCTCGATCCTCAAGGCCGAGTATCAGCGCGACATCGACAAGGCCAACGCCGAAGCGGCACAGGCGGGCCCGCTCGCCGACGCCATCGCCAGGCAGGCCGTGCTGCACGCCCAGGCCGAGCAGGCCCGCAAGAACGCCGAACTGCGCGAACAGCAACTCCAGGCGGAAGTGGTGAAACCCGCTGAGGCGGAGGCGGAACGAGTCCGCATCCTCGCGGTGGCCGAAGCCGACCGCACCCGTATTCAGGCCGAGGCGGCGGCGTCCAACAACCGCATCGCGCTGGACCAGATGCTCATCGAGCAACTCCCGGAAATCGTCAAGCAGGCCTCGCACGGCCTGGCGGGCGCCAACCTCACCGTCCTCAACGGCCCCGACGGCGTCGGCGAGCTGCTCAACGGCATGGTCGGCCAGGGCCTGACGGTCTTCAACTCCCTGCAGAAGGCCCTGTCGAACGGCGAGGTCGACAAGGTCTGATCGCCGCCACGACATGGCCCGAGCACTCGAACCGGCAGGGCTGACCGGATACCAGGTCAGTCCTGTTGGTTCACGAGTGCGGTCACCCGGATCTCGACGCGCATGCCGGGAGCGCCGAGGGCGGCGACGCCGATTTGGGTCCAGATCGGCGCGCGCTCGCCCATGCGCTTGCGGAACTGCTCGACCATGACGCGGTTGTGTGCGTCGCCGATCGTGTCCTCGACCGCCGGGATGTGGAAGCTGTCCACGGCTATGACATCGGTCCAGGTCGCCCCGACCGTCGCGAGCGTGCGCTCCACGTTCTCGAAGGCCTGGACGATTTCTTCCTCGAGGGATTCGGGGAAGGTGATGTCGTCGTCCCAGCCACCTTGGCCCGAGATGTCGACGCGGTCGCCGACGCGGACCGCCTGTCGGTAGTGAAGCAGGTCGAAGAGGGTCCGGCCGTATCCCGGGGTGCTGGCGAAGGTGGCGGTGCTCATCGCGACAAACCTTTCATTTGACTTCAACTATGAAGTCAAACTAGCACGGAATTACTTCACGTGTGAACTCAATTGTCCTCGCTATGATTACCCGATGACTGCGGTGACCCCAGGATCCGACGGCGCGGACGCCGAGGCGCCGGCGTGGCTGAACGCGGAGGAGAAGGAAGCCTGGACCGGCCTGGTCTCACTGATCCTGCTGCTGCCGGGCCGTTTGGAGGCGCCGCTGCAGGCAGAAGCGGGGCTGACGCTCTTCGAGTATCTCGTGCTGAGCCATCTGTCCGAGGCTCCCGAGCACCGGATCAGGATGAGCGAGCTGGCCTTCCTGGCGAACGGATCGCTGTCGCGGCTCTCGAACGTCGTCAAGCGATTCGAGCAGCGGGGCTGGGTAACCCGAGCGCCCGACCCCGACGACGGTCGGTACACGGTCGCTTCGCTCACCGACTCCGGGTACGCGACGGTCGTGGCGGCGGCGCCGACGCATGTGCGCGCGGTCCGCGAGCGCTTCCTCGATCAGGTGAGCGCCGCCGATGGACGAGCGCTGGCCCGGATCGCCGCCAAGCTGCGCGTGCGCCCCGCCGATCTGGCCTGAAACCAGCGGTTACGCCCGGCGCAGGGCGAACATGCGCAGGTCGCGGGTGGTGCGGTCGCGGTAGGCGGCGTAGGCGCCGGTGATGTCGATGAAGCGGGCGAAGATCGCGTCCTTGTCCGCGTCGGTGACCGGGGTGGCGGTCACCGGGATGCGTTCGCCGGCGATGGCGACGGTGGCTGTCGGATCGGCGAGCAGGTTGCCGGTCCAGGCCGGGTGGTGGGCCTGGCCGAAGTTGGAACCGACCACGTACAGGGTGTCGCCGTCGTGGACGTAGAGCAGCGGCTGGGTGCGCGCGACGCCGGACTTGCGGCCGGTGGTCGTGAGCAGGATCACCGGGGCGCCGATCGGGCCGAGCACGGTGTACTTGGCGTCGGTGCGCTCGAGCAGGGCGCGGTCGAGCGGGGTGATGGTGCGGATCAGCCAGGAACCCGGCTTGGTCGCGGCGAATCGGTTGGCGGCGCGGGACAGCGGATTGGCGCGGGAGCCCCACTGGCGATCCGGGAACTGCGATGTCATGGGCCGGACTATAACGCGACCGATCGGACCCCACCGAACCCCTGAATCGCCGACGATTCACTAAGCTCGCGAGCATGGTCGAACAAGCGCCGTCCACCGTGTACATCGCCTCGCCCGAGGGCGACACCGGAAAATCTACGGTGGCACTGGGTGTCCTCGGCATGCTGTGCGCGACCACCGCACGCGTCGGCGTGTTCCGTCCGATCACCCGCTCCACCGACGAACCCGACTACATCCTCGAACTGCTGCTCGAGCACAGCACCGCCGATATCAGCTACGAACAGGCCATCGGCGTCACCTACGAGGACGTGCACCGCGACCCCACCGCCGCGATCAGCGACATCGTGATGCGTTTCCACGACGTCGCCAAGGCCTGTGACGCGGTGGTGATCGTCGGCAGCGACTACACCGACGTCGCCAGCCCGAGCGAGCTGCGCTTCAACGCCCGGATCGCGGTGAACCTGGGCGCGCCCGTCCTGCTGGTCGTTCGCGGCGCGGAACGGACGCCCGGCGAGGTCAAGCAACTGGTCGAACTGTGTACCGCCGAGCTCACCACTGAGCACGCCCACCTGGTCGCGATCGTCGCCAATCGCTGCGCACCCGACGAACTCGACGACATCGCGACCGCACTGGCCGGTTTCGACGTGCCGTCCTGGACGCTGCCCGAGGTGCCGCTGCTGATGGCGCCGACCATGGGCGAGCTGTGCGAGGCGATCGACGGCGAAATCTACAGTGGCGACCCGGAATTGCTGCAGCGTGAGGCGCTGCGCATCATGGTCGGCGGCATGACCGCCGAACACATCCTGGAGCGACTGTCCGACGGTGTGGTGGTGATCGCTCCTGGCGACCGCTCCGACGTGCTGCTGAGCCTGGTGAATGCCCATGAGGCAGAAGGGTTCCCGTCGCTGGCGGGCGTGATCATGAACGGCGGCCTTCGCCCGCATCCGGCCATCGCCCGGCTGATGGAGGGCCTGCACCCCAGGCTGCCGATCCTGGCCACCGAGCTGGGTACCTACGACACCGCCAGTGCCGTGCACGGCACTCGCGGCCGGATGTGGGCGGGTAGCCCGCGCAAGGTCGACACCGCGCTCGCGCTGATGGAACAGCGGGTGGACGCGCCGGAACTGTTGCGGCGCATCCAGGTTCCGTCCTCGACGGTCGTGACGCCGCAGATGTTCGAGTACCGGCTGATCGAACGCGCCCGCGCCGACCGCAAACGCATCGTGCTGCCGGAAGGCGACGACGACCGCATCCTCCGCGCCGCCGGCCGGGTGCTGCAGCGCAAGATCGCCGACCTCACCATCCTCGGTGACGAGACGTCGGTACGGGCCCGCGCCGCCGAGTTGGGTGTGGATATCGCCGACGCGCAGGTGATGGCGCCGCGCACCTCGGGCTTCCTCGACGAATTCGCCGCCGAATACACCGAATTGCGCAAGCACAAGGGCATGACGCTCGAGCGCGCGCGCGAAACCATGTCCGACATCTCGTATTTCGGCACCATGATGGTCTACAAGGGGATTGCCGACGGCATGGTCTCCGGTGCCGCGCACACCACCGCGCACACGATCCGGCCCTCGTTCGAGATCATCAAGACGGTGCCGGGCGTCTCCACGGTGTCGAGTGTGTTCCTGATGTGCTTGGCCGATCGTGTACTCGCCTATGGCGATTGCGCGGTGGTCCCCGATCCGACCTCGGAGCAGCTGGCCGATATCGCGGTGTCCTCGGCGGGCACGGCGGCCCGTTTCGGGATCGACCCCCGGGTGGCGATGCTGTCCTACTCGACCGGCGCATCCGGCACCGGCGCCGACGTCGACAAGGTGCGCACGGCCACCGAACTCGTGCGTGAGCGTGCGCCGGAACTGCCGGTGGAAGGCCCCATCCAGTACGACGCGGCGATCGAGCCCGCCGTCGCCAGCGCCAAGCTGCCCGATTCCGAAGTGGCGGGCAAGGCAACGGTTTTCGTCTTCCCCGACCTCAATACCGGCAACAACACCTACAAGGCGGTGCAGCGCAGCGCCGGCGCGGTCGCGATCGGGCCGGTGCTGCAGGGTCTGCGCAAGCCGGTGAACGATCTTTCGCGCGGCGCGTTGGTCGCCGACATCGTCAACACGGTGGCGATCACCGCCATCCAGGCTCAGGGGGATGGCAAGTGAGTGACCTGGTTCTGGTACTGAACAGCGGCTCCTCGTCGATCAAATATCAACTGCTGCACGCTGTCTCGGCCCAGGTGCTGGCATCGGGCCTCGTCGAGAAGATCGGCGAGTCGCACGGCGGCAGGATCGTGCACGAGGCGGGGCCCGCGAAACTCGACTACGACGGGGCGATACCCGACCACAGAGCCGGTCTGCTGCGGGCGTTCGAGATGTTCCGCGAGACCGGCCTCGACCTGACCACGATCGGCATCGGCGCGGTCGGGCACCGGGTGGTGCACGGCGGCGAGGTGTTCTGGGAACCGACCCTGATCACCGACGATGTGCTGCACGCGATCGACGAACTGTCGGTGCTCGCGCCGCTGCACAATCCCGCCAATGTGGTCGGCATCGAGTCGACGCGGGAGCTGCTGCCCGGCATTCCCGAGGTCGCGGTCTTCGACACGGCGTTCTTCCACACCTTGCCCGACGCCGCCAAGACCTACGCGATCGACGCGAAACTCGCCGCGGCCCACGGTATTCGCAAGTACGGCTTCCACGGGACCTCGCACCAGTACGTGTCGGAGAAGGCCGCGCAGTACCTGGGGAAACCGGCCGAAGAGCTGAACCAGATCGTTTTCCACCTGGGCAACGGGGCGTCCGCTTCGTCGATCCGCGGGGGCATCGCGATCGACACCACCATGGGGATGACCCCACTCGAAGGTCTGGTGATGGGAACCAGGCCGGGCGATCTGGATCCCGGTGTCACGCCGTATCTCATGCGGGCGGCCGATCTGGACGTGAGTCAGGTGGAGCAACTGCTCAACCGCAGTTCCGGCCTCAAAGGCATGAGCGGGGTCAACGACTTCCGCGAATTGCAGCAGCTCATCGACAGCGGCGACACCCAGGCGAAGCTCGCCTACGACGTCTACATCCACCGCCTGCGCCGCTATCTCGGCGCCTACCTGGTGGAACTCGGCACCGTCGACACCATCATCTTCACCGCCGGCGTGGGGGAGAACAGCTCGGCGGTGCGCGCCGACGCACTGGCGGGTCTACAGGCGCTCGGCATCGAAATCGACCCGACCCGCAATGAGAAGAGAGCACCGGGCATCCGCCCCATTTCGCCGGAGTTCGCCCCGGTGACCGTGCTGGTTGTCCCTACCAACGAAGAACTGGCCATTGCCCGCGCGGCCCACGAGCTGGTCGGCGGGCACTGAGCTGGTCGGCGGGCGCTGAGCTCAGAACCAGGATTTCGGTCGTAGCGAGTTCGCCAGATCGACGAGGGCGTAGCGGTGCGTCCGGTCCGGGGCGTTGCGGGCGAGCGAGCGCAGGCCGGATTCGGTGCCGTCGCGCAGTTCGCGTTCGGTGAAGGCGCGGCCGAACAGCTTGGCGTCCTTACGTTTCGGTGTGTTCCCGGCCTGTAGCCAGGCCAATGCCGAGCCCTGGACCAGCGTGCGCATGAGGGTGGCGCGGTGCTCGCCCGCTGGGATGGACTGGGCGCGCGAGGCGGCCAGCCGCAGGATCTGCTCGTCGAGTTCGGCGACGGGAGAGCTGGTGAGCAGCAACAGGATCGCCGTGGTCTGAGCGGTGGTGAAGTGGCGCGACGCGGCGGGCACATCGTCGAGGGCGTGGACCGCTTCGCCGACTCGCCCCGCCACCGCCAGTTGCCTGGCCAGGCCGAATGCCGCGCTCACCACGGCCCTGTCGGTGCGCCAGACAGTGTCGTAATAACGTTCGGCGAAACTTCGCCACTGTTCGGGGGCGTCGGAATCCCAGTGTTGCAGAATGAGTTCCGCGGTGGCGGCCAGCGCCAGCTTCGGCGCGATCTCGCCCGGCAGCACCCGCAATACCGCCTCGAACGACGCGAAGGCGGCCTCGAAGTCGAGTTCGAGCAGATGGGCCTGACCGGTGAACCAGTCGGTGCGCCAATCGGATTCGCTGGGCACCCGATCGAGCATGTGCAACACCGCCGCCGACTCGCCCAGTTCCAGCCGCGCTCGCGCCTCGGCGAAGAGCAATTCGCCCGCCAGGGTGTCGGGTGCGTTGTCCGGATCGGCCTCGGCCCGCTCGCGGGAGTCGTGCAGTGCCTCGAGCACCCGCTCCGGCTCGGGATTGGCGGTGGCGGCCAGCAGCGGCGCCGACGGATCGGCGGGGTCGATCAGCGGAATCGGCAGTGCGGCCACCACATCGCGGGAATCCAGCAGCGGCGAGCGACCCACACCGTCGAGATAGGCGTCGGTCTGGCTGATCAGTTCCTCGGTCCCGAAGCTGGTGCGCTGTGGACTGAACACTGTGGACAGCTGTGGATGTTCCGTGCCGGTGTCGTAGGCGAGGATCTCGCGCAACACCCCGGCCAGCTGCGCCGACATCGCCCGCGCCGACGGAAAGCGCTGTGCCGGATCGGGATCGGTGGCGGTGAGCAGGAATCGATGGAAGAACTCGTAGCGGGCCAGCAGCGGTTCGTCGGCGGGGTCGGGGATGCCGTCGAGGTAGCGGCCGTGTTCGCTGGGCAGCGCCAGCGTGAGCGCGGCGATCGTCCGGCCCACGGTGTAGACATCGGAGGCGGGCGTCGGCCCGGTGCGGGCGATCTCGGGCGCCTGGAAACCCTTGGTGCCGTACAGGTTGCCATAGGCGTCGATGGTGGCGACCGCGCCGAGGTCGATGAGCTTCACCTGATCCTCGGTGACCATCACGTTGTCGGGCTTGAGGTCGTTGTAGGTGAGGCCGATCGAATGCAGATGTTCCAGCGCGGGCAGGATCTCCAGCACATAGGCGATGGCCTCGGCCAGCGGCATCTGCTCGCCACGTGGCCTGGCATCGAGAATGTCGCGCAGCGAATGCCCGCCCACGTACTCCATCACGATGTAGCCGATGGACCCGTCACCCGCGGTGTGCTCGACGAAGTTGTGGATCTTGACGATGCTCGGGTGCGCCACCTCGGCCAGGAACTGGCGCTCGGCCACCGCGACGGCCTGCGCCTCGGCGTCACCCGCGTGCAGCAGGCCCTTGAGTACCACCCACCGATCGCTCACATTGCGGTCGATGGCCAGATAGATCCAGCCGAGACCGCCGTGCGCGATGCACCCCTGGATCTCGTACTGCCCGGCGACCATATCGCCCTCGTGCAGCGACGGCCGGAAATCGTAGGCGGCCCCGCAGGTTTCGCATTCACCGCTGGTCGAGGCGGCTCGCGCCGGCGTCGACCGCCCGACCGGATTGCCGCAGCGCCAACAGAACCGACGGCCTTCCGAGACCATCGGATCGGCCAGCACGGCGTCCCGAGGGTCGGCCGGGGTGACTGTCGGAATCGGCACCAGCCCGGCGCCGAGCCGCCGCGTGGGCCGCGACCTCGCGGTCCGCACACTGCGCCCCGACCGCGCGGTACTCACCCCGGTCTGTGGCGCGGACGGCCAGGAATCGGACGTCGCTCGTGCGCCGGGCGCATCGTCGCGCTGGGCTGCCTCGGTCGCCGCGTGCGGTGCGTTCACCGGAACCCGCTGTGCCGCTTCGGTCGCCGCGTAGGGCGCGGTTTCGGCGGGGCGATGTGCCATTTCGGTTGCCGCGTAGGACGCGGTCTCGCGGGTGCGCTCGGCCGCCGCGTTCGGGGCCTCAGGGGCGCGTTGCGTCGCTTCGGTGGGGACATACGCGGCGGATTCTTGTGCCGTCGGCGCGGGGCGGTTCGCCCGCTGCGTAGCGAGATGGTCCCGCGCGTGTTGCGAGGCTTCGAAGTCGGCCGGGGGAACGTCGCCCTGTTGGACGGGCGCGGACGCTTCGGCGCGCCGGGTGGCATCGGTCGCCGGGGTCTGGTCGCGGCTGCTCGCCTGCTTCCTGGCGAACTCCGAGGCGGCCTCGGCGGTGAGTTTGGGCAGTGGCCGCGTCTCGTCGTCGCCGGGCAGCGTCCACCCACCGGGCAGCGTGCCAGGACGGTGGCGCTGGGTCAGCTGGGTCGGCTCGCGCCGTTCCTGGTCGTCCGGTGCCGCGGCGTGGGGTGTCGATTCGGCGGGTGCCGGGTCGTGGTCGGCGTCGTGCCGGGCTCGGGGGTGCACCGGTGATTCGGCGGGCGCCGGATCCTCCGGGGCCGGATCGCGTCGCCCTGGCTCTTCGCTGGTCGGGTTCGTGCTCATGGCCGTCAGTCCTGGTACTTCGGTGCGGGCGGGATCGGCGTCTCGCCGAGCGTCGCGAGCCAGCGGCGGTGGATGCGGGTCCAGGTGCCGTCGTTGCGGATGCGGTCCAGGGTGGAGTTGACGAAACGCACCAGGTCGTCGTTGCCCTTGGGAATCCCGATGCCGTACGGCTCGGCGCTGATGCTCCCGCCCACCACTTCGGTGTAGGGGTCCTGGGCGGCCAGGCCCGCCAGGATCGAGTCGTCGGTGCTCACGGCATCGACCTGGCGTTGTTGCAGCACCACCAGGCAGTCGGCCCAGGTGGGCACCGTCAGGATCGTGGCGGCAGGCTGGTCGCGGCGGATGTGGTCGAGCGAGGTGGTGCCGCGCACCACGCACACCCGCTTGCCCGCCAGATCGGCCAGGCCGTCGATGCCCGAACCCTTCACCGCGAGCACCCGCTGGTCGGCCCGCAGGTACACCGTCGAGAACGCCACCCGCTGGCGTCGCTCGCAGGTGATCGTCATCGTCTTCGCGATCAGGTCGACCGTGTGATCCTGCAGTGCCCGCTCGCGCTCTTCCGAAGCGAGACTGCGGTATTCGATCAGATCAGGATTGCCGAGCAGGTCACGGGCGATCTCGCGGGCGATGTCGGCGTCGAACCCGACGATGCGACCGGTGAGTGGATCGCGGAAGCTGAACAGGTTGCTGCCCGCGTCCAGGCCCACGACGAGCCTGCCGCGCGCGCGAATGGCATCGATCGTCGGGCCGGTGGCGGTGCTCGGTCGCAGACTCGCGGTCGGATCGCCGCACTGTTCGCCGCCGGTGGGCGGCACCGGGGTGTCGGTGCCGATCGGAATGGCCTTGGCGGGCAACGGGGGTTCGGAATAGACACCCCGCTCAGCGGGCGCGGGAGTGCCCTCGGAGCAGCCTGCGAGCAGTCCGGCCAGCATCAGTGCCGCGATAACTCGGCCGCGCCTCATCGGTACTCCCGCAGTCGCGGCCACAAACCGAGCGCGACGCATGCCGCCGCCGCGATCCCGAGCACGAACGCGCCGGGGGCGAGGAACGACAGCACATCGATCGCCTGCGACACCCTGGCGCGCAAGGTATCTCGCGTCACCGCGCCCGCCTTGTCCAGTGCCCGGTCGAGTGCGTCGACCTGGGCGGCGGAATCGGCGGCGCTCGGACCGGTCGCGACGGTGGCCGCGCCCACGAAATCGCCCCGCTGGAGGGTGTCGTTCATCCGCTGATGGGCCGACTGCCAGCGGGTGAGCGCGGCGCGCGCGTGCGCCACCTCGTCGCGGGCAGGCGCGTCCGCGGGGTAACCGGCGAGCAGCTCGTTGAGCCGGGTGGCGTTCGTATCGAAGGTGCGGTCGTAGTCACCGGTCGCGTCGCGGCGGACCAGCTTCACCATTTCCGCTGATCTGGCTTGCTGCACGAGGATTCGGCTCTCGGCCAATCGCGCCGATGGCACCGCGCCCTCGTCCCGGCAGCGAATCATCGCCACCGCGGAGAGCGAACCGGCCGCCACCGTCCAGATCAGGGTCAGCGCCAGCGCGCCGGTGCCGACCAGCAAGCCCATGTTGAAGAATCGGCGCGAGCGCCGCGCCAGCTCGACCTGCACCCAGATCAGCGCGCCGAGCGCCACCACGAGCAGCACGATCGCCGTCCACGGTGGTTGCACGTGCCGGTACTGCGCGGCGGTGACCGCGTCGAAGCGGTGGTCCTCCAGCTCCTCGGCCATCGGCAGCAGTCCGGTCTGCATCTGATGTGATGCCTCGCTCAGATAGGCCGCGCCGACGGGATAGCCGTTGCGATTGTTCACCCGCGCGGTCTCGATCAGCCCGCTGTAGACGGGCAGCCCGGTCGCGATGCCGGTGCGCAGGCGGCGGTCGGTGCCCGACGGATCGGCCGCCTCTTCGTCGGAGACGTGCCCGGCCTGGGTCACCAGTTCGGCGGCGGCCTCACCGATGGCCTGGGTATAGCGGTCGCGCACCGCTTGGGGTTCGAGTCCGCCCGCGATGAACGCGGTGCCCGCGGCGGCGTCGGCGATGGAGAGCGAGGTGTAGAGGTGATTGGCCGAATGCGCATCGGGTTCGGTGTCGTCGAGCAGGACGCCGAGAGCTTGCTGACGCTCGCTCACGGTCGTCGAAGTCACCGCGCCCGCGGTGACGCACAGCACCATCAGGACCAGTCCGGCGGCAACGAGCCGACCCGGCGAGGACTGCGCGAAGCTGCGCAACCGGGCGGGTTGGAACTGCGCGCGCAACGCTCTGACGTCGGGCGCGGGCGGCCGGTCGACCGGCGCGGCCGGTCGGCGCAGCGGCGCCCAGCGCGGTGTCACCGGTGCCGCGCCGGCCGTCTCGGAGTGCTTCGCACCCGTCGTGGCCTGCGGTGACGGGCGAACGCGGACGGCCGCCACCTCCGTCGAGGCATTGCGATTCCCCGGTTCGACCATCGTTCACCTCCCGGCGCTGTCCGTGCACACCTACCTGTGCGGAGTTTATTGTGGGCCTACGGGTAGCGCAGCCCCTCACACACCCCCGCAGCGGTTGCTGTACGGCTGCTCGGAGGAAAGAGTATGGGATGCGCGGCGACGGAGACGGTTGGTTCAAGGGCCCCGATGGGGCCAAGCACTGGGGAAAATTCGGTGCGGCGGGTCTGCTGCTGCGCGCACCGCTGCTCGGTGGCGGGTCCGCGGTGCTGTTGCAGCACCGGGCGCCGTGGAGTCATCAGGGCGGCACCTGGGCGCTGCCCGGTGGGGCGCGTGACTCGCACGAGTCGCCCGAGCACGCGGCGGTCAGGGAGGCCGAGGAGGAAGCGGGCATCGCCGCCGCCGACCTCCGGGTCAGGGCCGAGCGCCTGACCATGACCGCCCC
>NZ_JBHWZY010000076.1:0-13839 GCF_042727815.1 Nocardia sp. NPDC060220 | reverse complement strand
GATGTCCAGCGTGCAGTCGCCGGCGGCGGCGGAGATGCAGGTTTGCACCTTGTCGCCGGGCTGACGTTCGTCGCCGTTGCGGAGGTCGCGGGCGTGTCCCGCGGACAGGGTCACCACGCAGGTCTGGCAGATGCCCATCCGGCAGCCGAAGGGCAACTGCACGCCGACGGACTCACCGGCTTCGAGCAGGCTGGTGGCGCCGTCGACGGTGAGGGTGCGTCCGGTGGTGCCGAAGGTCACCGTGCCGCCCTCGCCGATCGCGGAGCGTTCCACCTCGAAGCGCTCGATGTGCAGCTTGTCGCCCACGCCCGCGTTCTTCCAGTGGCTTTCGATCGCGTCGAGCATCGGGGCAGGCCCGCAGGCCCAGGTCTCGCGTTCGCGCCAGTCGGGGTAGAGCTCGTCGAGGCTGGCCAGGGAGAACAGGCCGTGGGCATCGGTGAGCTGCAGGTGGGAGACGAAGCTGGGGTGCTTGTCGTGCAGGGCGCGCAGTTCGGCGCCGAACATCACGTCGGCGTCGGTGGGTGCGGAGTGGACGTGCACCACATCGTTGACGCCGTCGCGCCGGTCCATCGTGCGCAACATCGACATGACCGGGGTGATCCCGCTGCCCGCGGTGAGGAACAGCACCTTCGCCGGCGGCGGCTCCGGCAGCACGAACCCGCCCTGCGGCGCGGCCAGCCGCACGATGGTGCCCGCGGCCACCCCGTTGACAAGGTGGCTGGACAACTTGCCTTCCGGCATCGCCTTCACCGCGATGGAGATGAGCCGCTTGCCGCCCTCGCCGGTCCAGTCCGGCGGGCAGGTCAGCGAGTAGGAACGCCAGTTCCAGCGGCCGTCGATCAGGATGCCGATGCCGATGTACTGCCCGGGGCGGTACTTGAAATCGAAGCCCCAGCCCGGCTTGATCACCAGGGTCGCCGAGTCGGCGGTCTCCTTCTGGACCTCGACGATGCGCCCGCGCAGCTCGCGCGCCGACCACAGGGGGTTGGCCAGATGCAGATAGTCGTCGGGCAGCAGGGGAGTGGTGACCCGGGCTACCGCGCCGCGCAAGATGTTCAGCTTGCCGCCGCGGTCGGCGACCTGCGCCGCCGGTGCTTCGAGCCATTCCCGGAACTTGTCGATGACCATGCTGTGCGATTTCTCCCTGTCGTGCATCCGGTCCACCGTGGGGTAGCCCTCTCGCAGCCAGGTTACGGCATCGTAGGTTCAGCGCCAGTTGTGAACATTGGGCAACCCCGCCGCCGCCCGCCGCAAATTACAACAGCTCGAGCAGGAACGGCAGTTCTTGTGGTGCGTACCAGGCAAGCTGGTGGTCCTCCGCGTCACCGAGCACGAATTCCGCGTCGGTATCGCCGAGGTCAGCGGCGTCGATGACGTCCACCGCTTTGGCCACCTGCGGCTCGGCCTCGGCCAGGTCCACATGCACGGCCGCGACCTGTTCGAAGGTGACCGGCCCCGACACCTTCACCACAGCATCGTCGAGATCGGGCCGCAGTTTCGCCCCCGCTACATCCGCCGCGATCACCGCGCGCCGATACACCGGGCCGCCCGGGGTGGTGGCCGAACCCTCGGCGTCGTCGTCGAGATCGTCGAGTCCGTCGCGCTCGGCGCCGATCAACCGCATGGAGGCCCGGGCGGCTTCCTGCATCGCCACTTCGGCGAGCTCCTCGTCGTCGCCCGCGGCGTAGGCCTCGCGCAGCGCGGGCGTCACGGCGAACGCGGTCGCGCCGAGCGGGAGCAGTTGCTGCTCGTCGACGAGTTGGCGCAGCAGCGGAATCGTCGCCGGGATGTAGACGCGCATCGTGTCGTTCTCAGAGACAGGCACCGAGCAACTCCTCCATCGATTCGTGCACCGATGCCGCGAGGACATCGATATCGGCCATGGCGTCGCGGTCGGCGTTGAGTCCGTAGAAGACCTGACCGTCGTACGAGGTGAGTCCGAAACTCAACGTCTGATTGCGCAGCAGCGGTGATACCGGATACATCTCCAGCATGCGCGCGCCGCCGATGTACATCGCGGTCTGTGGTCCCGGCGCGTTGGTGATCACCAGATTGAAACTGTTGTCGGCGAAGGTACTCGCCGCTCGCACACTCATCGCGTGCAGGCTCGCGGGCGCGAACCCGGCCAGGTGCACGAGTGTGCGCGCCCGCACCCCGCGGCGCTGCCTGCCCGCCGCTTCGGTGGCATGCGAGATGTGGGAGAGCCGCATCGTCGGATTCGGTTCGCCCACGGGCAGATCGATGAGGAACGAGGACACCTCGCTCGCCGGGGTCAGCTGATTGTCGCCGTCGACATAGACCGACATCGGCACCACCGCGCGCAGATTGGTCGACTCGACCAGTGCCTCGTTGCGCGAGAGCAGCCAGTTACGCAGCGCCCCGGTGACCACCGCGAGCACCGCATCGTTGATCGAGCAGTCGAAATGCCTGCGGATCGTGCGGTAGTCGTCCAGATCGGTGCGCACCACGTCGAAGCGGCGGCTGCGTGAGGTGCGGGCGTTGAGCGGGCTGTCCGGCGCCGCGCTCGAGGTCGCCGCGCGCACCACGCTGGCCGCGGCCTTCACCGCCATCCGCGTGCCGCGCACCACCCCGAACGCGTTCGATCCGGCGTCGCGCATCACGCTGTAGGCCTCGCGCGGTTGCGCGGCCAGTTGCGAGAGCGCTCCGGCGAGCAGTTCCACATCGGTGGGTTCGCGCGGCGCACGCCACGAGTCGTCGGCCAGTTCGCGCGGCAGCGGGGAGTTGTCGAGGATCACGTGCCCGATCTCCAGGGCGGTGTCACCGTCGACGAGTGCCGAGTGCGACTTGGTGAACACCGCGGCGCGCCCGTCGGCGAGGCCCTCGATCAGATACATCTCCCACAGTGGTCGTCCCTGGTCCAGGGGTCGCGACGCGAGCCGGGCGACGAGATCGTAGAGCTGGCCGTCGCTGCCGGGACTCGGCAGCGCGGAACGCCGGATGTGATAGCTGATGTCGAAACGGCTGTCCTCGACCCAGACCGGCCTGCCCATGGCGAGCGGGATCTCGCGCACCTTGCGGCGGTAGCGCGGCACCATCGGCAGCCGGGATTCGACCAGGTCGACGAGGCGTTCGTAGTCCAGTACCTGGCCTGTGCTGTCGGGGGAGGAGTTGTTCAGGATCGCGAGAGAGCCGATGTGGATCGGGTTACTGCTCGACTCGAGCCGATAGAACGACGCGTCTTGCGGCGTCAATCTCGTGATCACGCGCTCCGAAGCTCCTTCCGGTGCCGCATGGCGCTGATCGGGCACGCGCTACATCCTACGTCACGGCAGGTGAATCGCGGTGCCGGGCAAGGAGGCTCGCCGAGCGTCGTGACCTGGGGTAATGACTGCACCGGTACGCCGGGCACGGGTCCGCGCCGCCGGGTACGGTGGTCTGCGGACTACCATCGCCGTTGAACACAACTCCGACCAGAGGACTGACGAGACCCGTGCCTGCGCTGACACTGACGAGGTTGCTACGGATTGGTGAAGGTCGCATGGTCAAGCGGCTCTCGAACCTCGCCGATGAGGTCATCGCGTACGGCGACGAGATCGAAGCGTTGACCGACGACGAGCTGCGTGCCAAGACCGACGAGTTCCGCCAGCGCTACGCCGACGGGGAAACCCTCGACGACCTGCTGCTCGAGGCCTTCGCCGTGGCACGTGAGGCGTCGTGGCGAGTGCTGAACCAGAAGCACTACAAGGTCCAGATCATGGGCGGCGCCTCGCTGCACCTCGGCAATATCTCGGAGATGAAGACCGGTGAGGGCAAGACGCTCACCTGTGTGCTCCCCGCGTACCTGAACGCCATCTCCGGCGACGGCGTGCACGTGGTCACGGTCAACGACTACCTCGCCAAGCGCGACTCCGAGTGGATGGGCCGTGTGCACCGCTTCCTCGGCTTCGAGGTCGGCGTGATCCTGGGCGGTATGACTCCCGCCGAGCGTCGCGTGGCCTACGCCGCCGACATCACCTACGGCACGAACAACGAGTTCGGCTTCGATTACCTGCGCGACAACATGACTCACTCCCTGGACGATCTCGTCCAGCGTGGTCACAACTTCGCCGTGGTCGACGAGGTCGACTCGATTCTCATCGACGAGGCCCGCACCCCGCTGATCATCTCGGGCCCGGCCGACGCGTCGTCGAAGTGGTACGCCGAATTCGCGCGCATCGCGCCGCTGCTGAAGAAGGATGTCCACTACGAAGTCGACATCAAGAAGCGCACCATCGGCGTGCACGAGCAGGGCGTGGAGTTCGTCGAGGATCAGCTCGGTATCGACAACCTCTACGAGGCCGCGAACTCGCCGCTGGTGAGCTACCTGAACAACGCCATCAAGGCCAAGGAGCTCTACCAGCGCGACAAGGACTACATCGTCCGCGACGGCGAAGTGATCATCGTCGACGAGTTCACCGGTCGGATCCTGGTCGGCCGCCGCTACAACGAGGGCATGCACCAGGCGATCGAGGCCAAGGAGAAGGTCGAGATCCAGCCGGAGAACCAGACCCTGGCCACGATCACCCTGCAGAACTACTTCCGCCTCTACAGCCGGCTGTCCGGCATGACCGGTACCGCCGAGACCGAGGCCGCCGAGCTGCACTCGATCTACAACCTCGGCGTGGTCCCGATCCCGACGAACAAGCCGATGGTCCGCAAGGACCAGGCCGACCTGATCTACAAGTCGGAAGAGGCCAAGTTCGCCGCCGTCGTCGACGATGTGACCGAGCGGCACGAGAAGGGCCAGCCGGTCCTGATCGGTACCACCAGCGTCGAGCGCTCGGAGTACCTGTCCAAGCAGTTCACCAAGCGTGGTGTGGCGCACTCGGTGCTGAACGCGAAGTTCCACGAGCAGGAAGCCCAGATCATCGCCGAGGCCGGTCGTCCCGGCGCGGTCACCGTGGCCACCAACATGGCCGGTCGTGGTACCGACATCGTGCTCGGCGGCAACGCCGACATCATCGCCGACATCCTGCTGCGCAAGCAGGGCCTCGACCCGGTGAACACCCCTGACGAGTACGAGGCCGCCTGGCACTCCGCACTCGACCAGGTCAAGAAGCAGACCGAGGACGACGCCGAGACGGTTCGCGAGGCCGGCGGTCTCTACGTGCTCGGCACCGAGCGCCACGAGTCGCGTCGTATCGACAACCAGCTGCGTGGACGGTCGGGCCGTCAGGGCGACCCGGGCGAGTCCCGCTTCTACCTCTCGCTGGGTGACGAGCTGATGCGCCGCTTCAACGGCGCCGCGCTCGAGTCGATCATGACCCGCCTGAACCTGCCCGACGATGTCCCGATCGAGGCGAAGATGGTCTCCAAGGCCATCAAGAGCGCCCAGACCCAGGTCGAGCAGCAGAACTTCGAGATCCGCAAGAACGTGCTGAAGTACGACGAGGTCATGAACCAGCAGCGCACCGTCATCTACGGCGAGCGCAACCAGATCCTGCGTGGCGAGGACATGGAGGGTCAGGTTCAGAACATGATCACCGACGTGACCACCGCCTATGTCGACGGCGCCACCGCCGAGGGTTATGTCGAGGACTGGGATCTGGACAAGCTCTGGACCGCCCTCAAGACGCTGTACCCGGTGAGCCTGGATCACAAGGAACTCACCGGCGAGACCGCCACCGGCGACGCGGGCGAACTCACCCGCGACGAGCTTCGCGAAACGCTCCTCGACGACGCGCACACCGCCTACGAGAAGCGCGAGCAGGAGATCGACGGCCTCGCGGGCGAAGGCGCGATGCGCAACCTGGAACGTCAGGTTCTGCTCTCGGTCCTCGACCGCAAGTGGCGCGAACACCTCTACGAGATGGATTACCTCAAGGAGGGCATCGGCCTGCGCGCCATGGCCCAGCGCGATCCGCTGGTCGAGTACCAGCGCGAGGGCTTCGACATGTTCGCCGCCATGCTGGAAGGCCTGAAGGAGGAGTCCGTCGGCTTCCTCTTCAACCTCCAGGTGGAGGTCCAGCAGCCCCAGCCCGAAGGCGTCTCGATCGACAAGGGTCTGCGCTCCCCGGTCGGTGCCCGCCCGCAGGACACCCCCGCGGAGACCCAGGCCCCGCCTGCTCTGCGTGCCAAGGGAATCAGCGACCAGGCTCCCCGAGCGATGAACTACTCGGGCCCCGCCGAGGACGGCCATGCCGAATCCCATTCCGACGCACAGGAATACGGCGGTCATCAGCAGGGCGGCACCCGCCGCGAACGCCGCGAAGCCGCCCGCACCGACTCCAAGGGCAAGCGCCGCCGCTGAGGCGAGCCAGCTGATCGAGACGACTGAAGCCCCTGCTTTCGGCGGGGGCTTCAGTCGTATTTCCGTCTACCGGTCGGTCCGCGCGTCAGCTCGCTCGGTGGATGGGGTGGACTCGGGAGAGGGCGCGTTTGGCTTCGGCCAGAGAGATCATCTGGTCTTCGTCGTCGATGTCGGCGACGGCTGCTTCGGCCCATTCGCGCAGGAGGGTGGAGACTCCTACCCGACGTTCGTCAGCGAGGGATTTCAGGCGGCTGTGCAGGCCGAGGGGGAGCCGGATCGACGTGGTCACCATGATGTCTTCGTTGACGGGAAGACGTGGTGGGGCATCGGTGGGCTCGTCGGAGAAACTCAGCCGATCCATGAAGTCGGCGAGTTCTTCTTTGCTGGACGGAAGTCCTGGCTCGCTCATGATCGGGTCTCACTTTCCCACTGCTCGAATTGCGCCAGTTCCTCGGCGCGCATCGTGCGTGCGCCGATGATCACCCACGTCCAGTCCTCCCGTTGCCGCATCACCACGATCAACGGGCGGCCGGCTGTGGTGCGCCCCCACACCGTCAGGACGGTCACCTGGCCGTCGAAGGCCGGGCGCGGCCACCGTCGTGACGCTGCGAGGACCAGCCGAACCTCGCTGGGTTCGATGCCGATCAGGTGAGCGATCGCCCAATCAGGCCACTCGAAACCCATAAGTCCATAATACGCATGTAGTAACGCCATGTGAAAGTGCTGAGTTTCGGGCAGGCGTCGGTACGCTCGCGGTGTGTCGATACAGCGGAGGCCGTGTTGGGCGAGGTGATGCGCCCGCTGTCGGCGTCGGAGCGGTGGTTCTGGCTCGTCGATCAGTTGTCGCCGGCGAATTGCGTGGTCCGATTGCGGGTGCGCGGCCCGATCGGCGCTTACCGCTTGGAAGAGGCCGCTGACGCGCTGGTCGCGGAATTTCCGCTACTGCGGACAACCGTTGTCGACGGCCCGCGTTTCGCCCCGTCCGCCGACCCGCATCTGCCGGTCCTGCACCGCATGGTCGACGACCCCGACGAGTGGCGCACGGTCTTCGACGAACAGCTGGCCGAGCCCGTCGACCTCGCGACCGCACCTGGGCGCCTCATCGATCTGGTGTGGCGCCCTGGCACTTCCGAGGAACACCACGACCTGATCCTGGTGCTGTCGCATGTGCTGCTCGACGGCCGCTCGATGACGTCGCTGGGGTGGCGAATCCTCGCTTACGCCTTCGGAGCTCCCCTCCCCGGCGCCGCGCGTCCGCCGATTCCGGCTCCCGACGACCTCATCCCTCCCGCACACACGCGCCTGCTGCGCTGCCTGCGCACCAACCTCACCGGTCAGCTCACCGCGATGGCGCGCCGCCCGACCAGCCTGCCCGGCATCCCGCCACCACTTCCGATCCGCCGCACCCGCACCGTGATCCGCACCGTCGAGGGCGACATCCTCACCGAGCTCCGGACCCGCTGCCACCAGCACGACGTCACCGTCAACGCCGCGCTGACCGCCGCCTTGGCCAACGCCCTCGGTGAACTCGCCCCCCGGCCCTCCGGCGTCGCGGGCATCGGCATTCCGGTCGACGTCCGCTCCCGCTTGAACCCGCCCCCGGCCGACGACGAGCCCGGCATGTTCACCGCGGTCGTCCCCACTTTCGTCCCCTACGGCCCTGGCCATTCCCTGTGGGACGCGGCTCGCGCGGCGAAAACCCAACTGCACCAGCGGCTGGCGAAGAACACCGACCTCACCGCCCTGGCCGCCATCCGCTACGGCTGCCCCCGCTCGCTCGAATCCGGCAGGCGCACCATCGAACTCATCGACCGCCGGGCTCCGTGGAACGTCACTCTCAGCAATCTGGGCAGACTCTCACCGCCCGAAACCCCTGAGCCGCTGGATATCACGGCGCTGACGGTCGCCGGGACGAACTCCTGCGCCAGTGCGCTGACGGTCGCGGTGGCCACCCTCGGCACCACGATGTCGATCACCTTCTGCTACGTCGACACCATGCTCCCTCGGGCCACCATCGAATCCCTCGCCGACCGCACGCTCCGCTCGGTGACCCGCTGAGCCGACCGGCAGCACCGAGTCCAGCGGCGGCCCGCACTCAGGCGAGCAGCTTGCCCACAAGCTCCCGTAGCGCCGCGCGATCCGGTTTGTTCGTCCGCCCGCTGACCGGAATCCGATCCACCACCACGATGTCGTCGGGGACGGCGGTGGTGTCGATGACCTGCGGCAGTCGTTCGCGAAGCAGGGCCGCGATGTCGTCTGCTCCCGGTTCGGCGACAATGGCGAGCACGATCCGCTCATCGCCGATCTCGTCCGGCAGGCCGACCATGATCGCCTCGCGCACCCCGTCGATCGCGGTGATCACCGGCTCGTACAACCCCGGGTAGATATTGGTCTTCCCCCGGATCATCATGTCTTTCTTACGTCCGGTGAGGACGAGTTCCGTTCCGTCCCACCGTGCGAGGTCCCCGGTCGCGATCTCGGTCAGCGGCTCCGCGCCGAGATACCCGCGGCACAGGTTCGGGCCCGACAGCACGAGTTCCCCGTCGTCGGCGATCCGCGCCTGCACACCACGCACCGGAGCGCCGAGCAGATCCCCGTCGTGCGCGAGCTTGGCGGTGCCGGTCGCGATCGCCACCGGCAGGATCTCCGTCATCCCATAGATCGCGAGAAACTCGGTGTCGGGCAACGATTTCCGTGCCCGGCGCAGGAGTGCGGAGGTGACCGGCGCGCCGCCGAGGGCCACTTGACGCAGATTCGGCGGCGGCTCGAGGTCGCCGGCTTCGATCGCGTCGAGCGCGACAGCGAGATCGGCCGGGGTGTAGAACGTATGCGTCGCGCTCCGCAGATGTCGCGTGAATCGGACAGGATCGATGTGCGTCCCGAACCGTGGATACCGCGGCATCGCCCACCGCGCCCCCGCCATCAACGCGGGCAGTCCCATCATAAGCTGCTCGGTGTGCAGGAAGGCGCCCGGCGCGAGGCTGGTCTTTCCGCCCATCGCGGCGAGTCCCGCGCTCAGCGAAGCACGCGTGTGCACCACGGCTTTCGGGTCGTCCGTCGTTCCGGAGGTGAAGACGATCAACGCCGCCGCGTCGGGATCCGCGGCGGGCAGGGCGGTCTCGCGTGCGTCACCGGTGAACCGCCGCAACGGAATCGACCCGAACGGCGTACCAGGCAACCACACTCCGCTGTGGATATGGCGAACATCGAGCGCGCCGAACCGTGGCAGCTCCAGCCCCTTCTTGCGCCCGAACCCGGCGAGTGGGCCACTCACCGCGTACAGCAGCGATTCTGTTGCGGCCCAAGCTGGTTCGACCAGGCCGACTCGCTTGGCGAAGAGCTCCGGCCCGACGCCGGGGTCGACGAACACGATCGTCCCGCCCGCTGCGATCACCCCGAAGATCACCAGCACCGACGAGACACTCGGCCGGATCGAGAACAGCATTCGATCGCCCGGCGCGAACCCCGCCTCGCCGAGATTGTGTGCCACCCGGCCGATGGACTCCACCAGCTCCCGGTAGGTGAGCGCGCGCTTGCCGACCGTGCCGAGCGCCGACGCGTCCGGAATCCGTGCGGCTTGCGCGGCAAGCCGTGCGAGAAAGTCGGTCACCGATGTTCCCCTCCACTGCCGATCGGCCCGGCCGCGTTCACCGAATATCGACCACGTCGGGCCGATACCGATGATCGGCGTACCAGGCCAGCGTCTTGCGAATACCCCAGGCGCGCACTCGCCGATTCGAGCCGTGCACCCGCACGTCCCGGCGCAAACCATAGTCGGTGGTGATCGTGCGCACCGCGTTGACCAGCGCCCGGTCCTCGTGGAGATCCTCGATCGCGGTGCGCGGGAATCCACCTGCGGCAACATACAATTCGGCGGTGATGGCCATGTTGCACCCCGGTGTCATCACATATGGTCCGAGATACTTCGGATCCCGGTTGCCGGAGCGCACCTTGCCGAACGTCGAGGCCACTTCCAGTGCCACCCGAATGATCGTGCGGTCGATCCAGGAAACGCCTTCATCGGTGCGCGGAATCAGCTGACCGCTGACCAATCGCAGCCCGGAGCCGAACCCGGCCTTGATCCGCCGGGTCCAGTCGGGGGCGGGCAGGCAGTCGGCGTCGGTGCGCGCGAGGTAGGTGGCGCCTCGGGAAATCGCGTAGCGCATCCCGGTATCGGCGGCGGCGCCGGTGCCCTTCTGCTGCTCGTCGATCACCACGATGCGCGGCAGTGGATGGGCGGCGGCGAAGGCCCGCACCACCTCGACGGTGCGGTCGGTGGAGTTGTTGTCGACCACGACCACCGTGAAATCCGTGTCCTGCTGTGCCGCGATGGCATTCAGGGTGCTGTCGATCCCGCGTTCCTCGTCGAAGGCGGGAATCACCACCCACAGATCACTCACGCGTCCTCCAGGAGCCGGTCCAGCCCGCCGACCTGGTCGACCCAGCGGTGGAAGTCGTCCAAGCCGGTCGTGAACGGCACCTCCGGTCGATAGCCCAGTTCACGGGCGGCGCGCGAGATGTCATAGGTCGCCGACCGGGTGACGAGCGCGACCGCGTACCGTGACAGCGGGGGAGTCCACCGCTGCGCGACCGCCGGTATCCGCCACAGTGTTTCGATCGCCGCCAAGGCCCCGCTGAGCACCGTCGCGGGTACTGTCACGCTCGGTCCGGTCAACGAGAACCGTGCGGCCACCGCGTCCAAGGTCGCCCATACCGGCACCGGCTCCGCGTCGGCGATGAAATACGCACGCCCACCGATCTTCTCGGCTGTCAGCGCGAGAGCGGCGGCGTCGACGAGGTGGTCGATGTAGCACAGCGAAGCCCGAACATCGCGCCCGCCGGACAGATCCGGCAACCGCCCCGCCCGCAACTTCGCCAGAATCTGCACGATCGGCCCGTGCCGGTCGCCGGGCCCCCACACCGCGCGCGGCCGCAGCGAACACGTCGTGAACTCCGGTGTATCGGAGGCCAGCACCAATTGCTCGGCCACGGCCTTGGTCTCGCAATAGCTGTTCAGAAATCGCGCCGGGTAGGGCACGGTCTCATCGATCCCCACCTGATCCCCGCCGTCGGGCGCCATCAACGCACTCGGACTCCCGATGAACACGAACCGCCGTACTCCGGCCGCCGCGGCTTCCTGCATCAGCCGATCGGTCCCGGCCACGTTCACCGCGAAAAACTCCGCGGGCCTGCCGAATTCACCGAGCAGGGCCGCCGCGTGCACCACTGCGCGCACTCCGGCCACCGCCGCCGCCAGCGCACCCGCGTCGGCGAGATCGGCCACCGCCACCTCGATACCCTCCGGTGCCGAGGCCGGATCGCGAACCATCGCCCGAACCGGCACCCCGCGCGCCACCAGCCCGCGCACGATCGCGCCGCCGACGAACCCGCTCGCGCCAGTCACCAGCACTGTCATCGCGCCACGTTATCCCGTCGACGATCTCGCGAAGCCGCGGCCGGACGGTGCCGCCTCGGTCACTGTTCGCCCTCGCCCAGCGTCTTCCACCAGGTAGCCCCGAGCAGCATGGTCATCACGGCCGCACGACGACCCGAGATCCCCCGTTCAGCGGCCACTTTCCGGGCTGCTGGAATCTGCGCGGCGTGCACTCCGACGCTCAGCACCACATCGATCCAGAAGGCCACCCGCAGCCACCGGGCCCGGAACGGCCGCACCACACCGGCGATCAGGAATATCCAGCCGATCACCGGAATCGACCGCAGCGCCAGCACCGCTCCCGGGCTGGGCACCGCGACCGAAGTATCGGCCGCCGCGCGATGGCGACCATGTCGCGGCGCACTCACCGGATCCGGAACAACATGCAGAGACCGTGTCACCGCACACCAACCCCTCGATAGGTCACTGCCGCCGCGGTGGGTCCACCGTCGGCGGCGACGAACAGCAACGGCCGTTCGGCCAGTCCTGCGTCACGAGCCGCCACGAACGCGGCGGTCAACGCGGAAGTGTGTGCGTCGGCGGCGAAGTCGTCGGTCACCACCGCGCCTACGCCGAGCTGGGCCGCCAGTTCGCCGGCGAAGTCCGCCGTCGGTTTACCGCACAGCAGCACCACCTGTCCGGCGTCGATACCGTCCGCCGCCAACGCCTCTCGCGCCGCGATAGCGGCGTGCTCGACGAGTTCCGCTGTCCCGGTGAGCAATTCCACCGTCAGCGAGGAACGCCCCTCGGCTCCCATCGCGGACAGCTTCACGTAGCCCTGCGGGTCGGGCAGTACGTCGCCGGCACTCACATGGACTCCGCCGAAACCCGCCGCTTCGGCGGAATTCTCGAGCACGAGAGCCGCCCCGACCGGCTCGAACGCGAACTCCACATCGGCCCGGCCCGACGGATGCGCGTCGCCCGACACGACGACGACATATCCCGTGGGCAGATCTGCCAGCAGCGATGCGGCCACCCCGACCGCGTTCACCACCCCGCAGGCACCGTTCATCAGATCGAACGACAAGCACGGCACGTCACCGCGCCGATAGTCCAGCCCGATCCCCGCGGCCTGCTGGATCAGCGCCGCGACCGCCGGTTCCACCAGGTTCGCATCGCGATAGACCCCCACATTGATCAGTGCGTCGACCTGCTCCGGCGGACAACCGGCTCCCGCTAAGGCGTCGCGCGCGGCGCTTGCCGCCTGTCCCACCGAGCTGACTCCGCCGCTGCGCGTCACTGCCGAAGAAATGATGATTCCCATACTGTCCTATACCCGCAGATCGCCGATTGTCACCGACAAGAATCCGGCGACCACCCCGGAAGCTGCCGGTACCAGCAGTACTTTCGACCCCGGCTCGATCAGTCCCTGCCGCAACGCGTCGTGCAACACCACGAAATGCGAGGTCGACGCGGTATTGCCGTATCGGTCCAGCACCGCGAGTCCCGGCGGCATCGCCGCGTCGAATTCGCGCTCGGCGATCTTGTTGATCAATTCCACAGCGGGGCCGCTGAACTGGTGATGGATCAGGTAGTCGTAACCCTCCTCGGCGAAGCTGGAACCGCGGGCGGCCAGGAACTCCAGCTGCCGCGAGGTCCACAGCAGGTACCGGGATTCGTTGTGCATCGCCCGGTTGTCGGTGTAGAGCGCGACTCCCGGCCCCTGGTCACTGGGCATCCCCAAGCACAGCTTCGCGAACGCGGCGCTGGTGTTGAGCTCCACGTAGTCGAGCCCTGGCCCGTCGGTACCGTCGAGCAGCACGGCCGCCCCGGCGTCGCCGACGGTGAGCGAGGCGAACTGCGGGTCGTACTTCTGCGAGATCTCCCGCACCGCGGTGTCGGCGATCGGCGTGATGCACTCCCCGGACACCACCATGCCGCGACGCACCGCACCGGATCGAATCATCCTGTCCAGCAGTAGAACTCCGGTCATCATCCCGGCACACGCGTTGGACACGTCGAAATGGATCGCCCTGTTCGCCCCGAGTGCGGTGCGCAGCATCAGAGCGAACGACGGTTCCAGGCAGAAGTCCTCGCCCCGGGTCCGGGTGATCGAGCAGGAGATGATCACATCCAGATCGGCGGCGTCGTAGCGCGAATTGCCCAGTGCGCTGCGGGCGGCGGCCGAGGCGATGGTGAAGGAGTCCTCGGATTC
>NZ_JBHWZY010000075.1:0-13845 GCF_042727815.1 Nocardia sp. NPDC060220 | reverse complement strand
GTTTCAGTGCCCGAACGATATCGGGCCCATGATCACCAGCCGCGCTCGGCCAGACGGTGCGGCTGCGGGATCTCTTCGACGTTGATGCCGACCATGGCCTCGCCCAGGCCACGCGAGACCTTGGCCAGCACGTCCGGGTCGTCGTAGAAGGTGGTGGCCTTGACGATGGCGGCGGCGCGCTGTTCGGGGTTGCCGGACTTGAAGATGCCCGAGCCGACGAACACGCCTTCGGCGCCGAGCTGCATCATCATGGCGGCGTCGGCGGGGGTGGCGATGCCACCGGCGGTGAACATGACGACCGGGAGCTTGCCGGTCTGCGCGACCTCACGAACCAGCTCGTACGGGGCCTGCAGTTCCTTGGCGGCCACGAACAGCTCGTCCTCGGACAGCGAGGTCAGGCGACGGATCTCGCCGCGGATGGTACGCATGTGGGTGGTCGCGTTGGACACGTCACCGGTGCCCGCCTCACCCTTGGAGCGGATCATGGCCGCGCCCTCGGTGATGCGGCGCAGGGCCTCGCCCAGGTTGGTGGCGCCACAGACGAACGGGACGGTGTAGTTCCACTTGTCGATGTGGTTGGCGTAGTCGGCGGGGGTGAGCACTTCGGACTCGTCGATGTAGTCCACGCCCAGGCTCTGCAGGATCTGCGCCTCGACGAAGTGGCCGATGCGGGCCTTGGCCATGACCGGGATGGAGACCGCGGCGATGATGCCGTCGATCATGTCCGGGTCGCTCATCCGGGACACGCCGCCCTGGGCGCGGATGTCGGCGGGCACCCGCTCGAGCGCCATCACGGCCACGGCGCCGGCGTCTTCGGCGATCTTGGCCTGCTCGGCGTTGACCACATCCATGATCACGCCACCCTTGAGCATCTCGGCCATGCCGCGCTTCACGCGGGCGGTGCCGACGGTGTTGGTGGTCTCAGGCGTAGTCACGAATGTCTCCTGTGTCATGGGCGCCAATCAAGTCGCTCGGATTCGGTTCACCGTCGATTCTAGAGCTGCCCGAAATCGGCCTTCATAGCCAGTTGAGCACCACTGGCCTTGTCACGACCAGCGGTGATGTGTTCACCGCGCACCGCTGGCCTTGTCCGATGGCCTGGCATTCACCGTGCCACGGCTCCGACCGCGTCCGCCACGGGGCCGCGCCGTGCCCGGTCGACCAGCACGATCGCCGCCGCGACGGCCGCCGCACCGGCGGCGCACTACAGCGCCGCGACCGGGGTCCGCGCGCGATCGACGGCCACGCCGGCAACGACCGGACCGAGCACCGCGCCGATATACCGGGACGCCGCGCGTCGCGCGCGGTGTCCGAGATGAGGCGGCATCGAGCGAATCATGGCCCGGGTACTGTCCCCCGCTGGGCCTCAGCGGATCGAGCGGACCACGTGCTGGGTGTCGTCTTCAGCCGCGGAAACGGCTTCGGTGAGGAGTTCGTCGAGGTGGTACGGGTAGACGGCCTCGCCCGCGTCGTCGAGTGCGCGGATGTCGTCGGCGGAGCACCAGCGGTGGTCGGTGATCGTGCGGCGCTCCAGGGCGGTCAGGTCCGCCGGGCGCCATTCGAAGCCCGGCGAACGCAGGCTGAAGAACAGTTCCTCGGAGCGGATCAGCTCGCCGTTGAACGGGAACACCGCGACCCGCCGCCACAGCGGACCGCGCAGCGCGGCGGGATCCACCCGCTGCCCGGTTTCCTCGTAGATCTCGCGCACCGCGGCGTCGCGCAGGTTCTCTCCCGGTTCGACGCCGCCGCCGACTGTGAACCAGAAGGCCACCTCGGGGATCATCGGGTCGTGACCACGCAGCAGCAGCACGCGGTTGTGCTCGTCGAGCAGCATCACCCGGGCGGAGGTGCGGGTGGTGTGCACGGTGAGGCCGGTGGCGGCGGCGGGCGTCGCGCGTTCGGTGATCTCGAAGTAGGTCGGCAGCGGCGCGGTACCGCCGAGGTGCAGGATGCGCACGGGCCTGCGGGTGCGCAGGGCCAGGGTGTCGCGCACGGCGTCGTTGTGGAAGCGCCGGGCGATCAGCACGCGCGCCTCGGCGTCGGCGAGTTCGGCCACCAGCTGCGGTCGCAGGTGGTCGATGTCGACGAGCGACAGCGCGGCGGAGAGCTGGTTCTCGATCGTTTCCCGGTCACCGCGATCGGCGCGTTCGGCCCGATCGGCGAGTGTGGCGAGCTGGGTGGCCCGTTCGGCCCGGCGGGGATCGGTACTCACCGGACCGGCCTCCGACATCGCCACGGCGCGAGCCACCACCGCCCGGCGGGCGAGCGCGGCATCGAGTGCCTGCCAGGACTGATCGGAGCGCACGTGCAGCCGGTCGAGCCGGTTCGCCGTGGAGTAGGCCCACACGCCGAGGGCCAGGACGAGCAGGGCGATCAGCCCGAGAACGAGGACGGTGGTCGCGGAGAAGGTGATCATCCGGCGGCCCGGACGCGGTTGTCGCCGACGGTGACGGTCTCGTACACCCGCAGGATCTGTTCGGCCACGACCGGCCAGTCGTAGCCCGCGACCACCTGGGTCGCGGTGCTGACCAGACGCGTCCGCGTCTCGTCGTCGGTGAGGAGCGTGTCGATGGCGGTGGCCAGCGCGTCGGAGTCACCGATCGGGGTGAGCATGCCCGCGGTCCCGTCGCGCAACACGCGACGGAAGGCGTCGAGTTCGCTCGCGACCACCGGGGTGCCTGCCGCCATCGCCTCGATCAGGATGATCCCGAAACTCTCGCCACCGAGGTTCGGCGCAACGTACACGTCGGCACTGCGCAGCGCGGCGGCTTTCTCCTCGTCGGAGACCTGTCCGAGGAACCGCAGATGCCCGGCGTGCTCCCCGGCTTCACGGCGCAACCGATCCTCGTCACCGCGCCCGACGATGAGGATCTCCACGTCGGGATGGTGGTCGATGAGCGCGGGCAGCGCGCCGAGCAGCACGTCCATGCCCTTGCGCGGTTCGTCGTAGCGACCGAGGAACAGCACGGTGCGGCCCGCGCGCGGGTATCCGTCGAGTGGCTCACCGCGCGCGAACGCGGACACATCGACACCGTTGGGGATCTCGACCGCGTCGGATCCCAGCGCCTCGACCTGCCAGCGCCTGGCCAGCTCCGACACGGCGATCCGCCCACTGATCTTCTCGTGATACGGGCGAAGCACACCCTGAAAAGTACTGAGTACCAACGACTTCGTGGTCGAGGTGTGGAAGGTCGCCACGATCGGGCCCTCGGCGATCTTGAGCGCCAGCATCGACAGGCTCGGGGCGTTGGGTTCGTGGATGTGCAGCACGTCGAAGTCGTTGCTGTCGATCCAGCGCCGGATCCTGGTGTAGGCCATGGGTCCGAACGACAAGCGCGCCACCGACCCGTTGTAGGGAATCGCCACCGCGCGACCCGCCGAGACGACGAAATCGGGCAGCGGGGTGTCGTCGGAGGCGGGGGCGAGCACGCTCACCTTGTGCCCGCGTTCGATGAACACCCGGGCCAGTTCGACCACATGGGCCTGCACGCCGCCGGGGACGTCGAACGAATACGGGCAGATCATGCCGATCTTCACGGCTGCCCTCCCGCCTGCTGCGCGGTGATCCGCGACAGTCGTTCGGGCGACAGATCGCCTTCCCAGAGCGGTTGCAGCATGTGCCAATCGGCCGGATGCTCGGCGATATTGGCGGCGAACCGGTCGGCGAGTGCCTGCGTCGCGGCCGCCACCCCACCGGAAACATCCAGGGCCGGTTCGGCTTTCAGCCCCCAACCTTCGGTGCCGTCCTCGTCGACAGTGAACCAGCCGTGCACGGGAACCAGCGCGGCGCCGGTCTCGATGGCCAGTTTCGCGGCACCGCCGGGCATCCAGGTGCGCTCACCGAAGAAGTCGACGGGCACGCCCTTGCCGGTGAGGTCGCGTTCGCCCATCAGGCACACGATCCGGTTCTGGCGCAGGCGTTCGGCGAGCGCGGCGAACGGCGGCTGCTCGCCACCGGTCAGCGGGAACACCTCGAAACCGAGGCTCTCGCGGTAGGCCACGAACCGCTCGAACAGCGATTCGGGCTTCAGCCGTTCGGCCACGGTGGTGAAGTTGTCGTAGTGCTGCACCAACCAGACACCGGCCATGTCCCAGTTACCCGAGTGCGGCAGCACCAGGATGAGGCCGCGGCCCTGCTCGAGCGCGGCGTCGACGTTCTCCAGACCACCGACGTAGTAGTCGATCTTCGTGTGGTCCATCGACGGCAGGCGGAACGCCTCACGCCAGTAGCGGGCGTAGGAGCGCATACTCGCCCGCATCAGGTCGCCGGGGACCTGGTCGGCGGACACACCGAGAACGCGAGCGAGGTTGCGGCGCAGCTGTTCCGGCCCGCCGCCGCGCACCGAACGATCGGCGCCGAGGTCGAAGACCTTGCGCGCCAACCCTTCCGGCGCCGAACGCACGAGGCCCCAGCCTGCGGCGTAGCCCCAGTCGCTCAACCGATCCGTGAGGCTCACGAGGCAGATCCCGCGTCCGGCTGCGGCGTCGGCGGAATCACCACGCGGGCGCCCGGCGAATTGCGCACCGCCAGCACCCGCTGGAACACCGTCACGATGCTCAGCACCGCCAGCACCCACATCGCCACGTACACGGCCCAGGTGAGCCAGTCGAGCCCCCAGTGCCCGCCGATGCCGGTGAGCCCGGCGCCGACCAGCACGATGACCAGACGGTCCGGGCGTTCGATGAGCCCACCGTCGGCGGACAGGCCGCTGGCCTCCGCACGCGCCTTGGCGTAGGAGATCACCTGCGAGGTGACCAGCACGATCAAGGTCAGCGCGAACAGGTGCTTGCTGTGCTCGTGATAGACGGCCCACCAGGCGAGTCCGCCGAAGATCGCGCCGTCGGCCACCCGGTCACAGGTGGCATCGAGGACGGCGCCGTACTTCGTGCCGCCGCCGCGGGCGCGCGCCATCGCACCGTCGAGCATGTCGAACATGACGAACAGCCAGATGACCATCGTTCCCCAGAACAGGTGTCCGGAGGGAAACAGCGTCACCGCGGCCGCGATCGTCGCGGTGGTGCCGATCAGGGTCATCGCGTCCGGGGTGAGCCCCGTCCCGACGAGCGCTTTGCCCAGCGGCGCAGTCGCTTTCGCAAACGTCTGGCGGCCGAAGAAGCTGAGCACGGTCCTTATTCCTCCCACGCCTCCGCCAGCAGCTGCCGCGTGTCGCGCAACAACTGAGGCATCACCTTCACCCCGCCGACCACGGTGATGAAGTTCGCATCCCCGCCCCAGCGCGGCACGATGTGCTGGTGCAGGTGATCGGCGAGCGAACCACCGGCCACCCCACCGAGATTGAGACCCACGTTGAATCCGGCAGGCCGCGAGACCTGTTTCATCACGCGGATCGCCCGCTGCGTGAAGGCCATCAGTTCCGCGCTCTCGGCGGTCGTGAGGTCCTCCAGGTCGGCTACCCGGCGGTAAGGCACCACCATCATGTGCCCTGGGTTGTACGGGTACAAGTTGAGCACGGCGTAGACATTCTCGCCGCGGGCGATGATCAGGCCGTCTTCGTCCGACATCTTGGGGATATCGGTGAACGGATGCCCGGTCGCGTCCTTGGGCTTGACCTCGCCGGTGATGTAGGACATCCGGTACGGCGTCCACAACCGCTGCAGGCGGTCGGGCTGGCCGGCCCCGGCGTCGACGATCGAGCCGGCCTCGGGGGCGAGGTTCTCGCTCATGCCTGAACCGCCGCGGAGACGACCTCGAACCCCTCGGCGGTGGGTGAGGCGTTCACGCGGTGGGCGACCCAGGTGGTGATGGTGGCGACCGCGTCGGCGACCGGCACACCGTTGACCTGGGTGCCGTCGCGGAACCGGAAGCTCACCGCGTCCGCTTCCACGTCACGCGCGCCCGCCAGCAGCATGAACGGCACCTTCTGCGCGGTCTGGTTGAAGATCTTCTTCTGCATCCGGTCGTCGCTGCGGTCCACCTGGGCCCGCACGCCGGCGTCGCGCAGCCGCTCGATCACCGAATCCAGGTGCGGCGCGAAGTTCTCCGCCACCGGGATGCCGACGACCTGCACCGGCGAGAGCCAGGCCGGGAAGGCACCGGCGTAGTGCTCGGTGAGCACCCCGAAGAAGCGTTCGATCGAGCCGAACAGGGCGCGGTGGATCATCACCGGACGCTGCTTGGTGCCGTCGGAGGCGGTGTACTCGAGGTCGAAACGATCGGGCAGGTTGAAGTCGAGCTGCACGGTCGACATCTGCCAGGTGCGGCCCAGCGCGTCCTTGACCTGCACGGAGATCTTCGGGCCGTAGAACGCGGCGCCGCCGGGGTCGGGCACCAGGTCGAGGCCGGAAGCCTCGGCGACCTTCTCGAGGGTTTCGGTGGCCTCGGCCCAGAGTTCGTCCGAGCCCACGTACTTCTTCGGGTCCTTGGTGGACAGCTCGAGGTAGAAGTCGTCGAGGCCGTAGTCCTTCAGCAGGCCGAGGACGAACTGCAGGGTGCTGGTGAGCTCGGCGTGCATCTGCTCTTTGGTGCAGTAGATGTGCGCGTCGTCCTGGGTCATGCCACGCACGCGGGTCAGGCCGTGGATCACGCCGGACTTCTCGTAGCGGTACACCGAACCGAACTCGAACATCCGCAGCGGCAGCTCACGGTAGGAACGACCGCGCGCGCCGAAGATCAGGTTGTGCATCGGGCAGTTCATCGGCTTGACGTAGTAGTCCTGGCCGGGCTTGCGGACGGTGCCGTCCTCGTTGAGCTCGGCGTCGAGGTGCATGGCCGGGAACATGCCGTCCTTGTACCAGTCGAGATGGCCCGAGATCTCGTACAGATGCCCCTTGGTGAGGTGGGGGGTGTTGACGAACTCGTAGCCCGCGTCGACGTGGCGCTGACGCGAGTACTCCTCCATCTCCTTGCGGATGATGCCGCCCTTGGGGTGGAACACCGGCAGACCCGAACCGAGCGCGTCGGGGAAGGAGAACAGGTCCAGTTCGAGGCCCAGCTTGCGGTGATCGCGGCGCTCGGCCTCGGCCAGCAGCTCCAGGTAGGCGTCCATCGCCTCGGTGGATTCCCACGCGGTGCCGTACACCCGCTGCAGGTCCTCGCGGTCCTGGTCGCCACGCCAGTAGGCGGCCGAGGAGCGGGTGAGCTTGAACGCGGGGATGAACTTGGTGGTGGGAATGTGCGGGCCGCGGCACAGATCGCCCCACAGCTTCTCGCCGGTGCGCGGGTCGAGGTTGTCGTAGATGGTCAGCTCGTTGCCGCCGACCTCCATGATCTCGGGATCGTCGATGCCGGACTTGTCACTGATCAGCTCGAGTTTGAACGGCTCGTTCGCCAGTTCGACGCGGGCGTCGTCGATCTCCACGACGCGCCGCGAAAAGCGTTGCGCGCCTTTGATGATCTTCTTCATCCGCGATTCCAGCTTGGCCAGATCCTCGGGGGTGAAGGGCTTGTCGACCTGGAAGTCGTAGTAGAAGCCGTCCTTGATCGGCGGGCCGATCCCGAGTTTCGCGTCGGGGAACTCCTGCTGCACCGCCTGGGCCAGCACGTGCGCGGCCGAGTGCCGGATCACGCTGCGCCCGTCCTCGCTGTTCGCGGGGACCGGCTCGACGTCGGCGTCGTCCTCCGGAATCCAGGACAGATCCTTGAGCGCGCCGTCGACATCGCGCACGACCACGACGGTGTCGGGGCCCTTGGTGGGCAAACCCGCCTCCCGTACCGCCGCGCCCGCCGTAGTCCCGGCCGGCACTCGAACGAGGGCGACTGGACTGATGGGTGCAGAGGTGGTCACGGGGATGCTCTCCTTGACTTCGGTGCCGGGTCGATCCGGCAGTTCTCGCAGGGTCCTTCCCGCGCCCGCCCATGCTATCGGGAGCGCGCGTGGGCCGTGTCGATGGACCTAGGAGGTCCGAGCGCGCGCAGCGGCGGCCAGGTGTTCGGCTCGGTCGGCGGGCGAGCGTTTCGGGCAGCTCGTGCACATCTCGCGGCCGGGCGCCTCGAAGACCAGGCAGCACGAGGCGCGGCGGACGAAGGTGCGGCCCGCGACGGTGACGAACCGCGGTGCGGGCAGGCGCGCGCCCACGTCGGCGGCCAGCCTGGTCGCCGCGTCCGGGGAGCCCGCGTCCAGCGCCCGGTTGCCGATGGCATCGGCGACAACCGCCCACAGCGCCGGAATCCCGGCCCCCGACACCGCCGCGACCTGAGTGATCACGGCGGTCAGGGTGTCACGCAAGGCGGCAGCGACCTCGTCCGCCGCTGCCGCACCGGTCTCGCCACCTACGTCCGAGCGCACGGAACGGCCGGTGGCATCGACCGGCACCCGGTGGAACTGCGCGTGTTCGACACCACCGTCGGGCCGGACCACGCACTCGAATTCGCCCAGGGCGGCGACCGGGGCGGGCGTGCCCGCCGCGTAGGCGACGGCGATCTGCTCGACCAGCGTCGAGGCGACCATGCACCACCACAGGGTGCCCGCGACCCGGGGAACATCGGTGCCCCAGGTATGGCTCATCGCGTCGATCCGCGCCGCGATCCAGGCGGGGTCGGTGAGGACGTGGCCGGGAACAGTGCTCACGACATCAGGGGACTGTGTAACCATGGCCAATCGACTCCGATCCACCCTGCGACCATCGAAAATGTACCGAGCAGCCACAACGTCACGAGGACGAGGGCGAAGGTGCCCACCGCGCCGAGCACCTTGATGAACCAACCGCGCGAGGTGTACCAGTCCATGACGATCCGGTACTTGCCGCGCACCCAGGTCAAGGTGTGGTGGGCCCAGACGAACTCGGTGGCCAGGATGCCGAATCCCGCGAACACCAGCGCCCAGCCGGGTCCGGGGTACGGGATCGTGACGATCCCGACGAGCAGGACCAGCCCACCGACCACGCCGACGACGATGCGGTAGCCGAGGTCGAGGGTAGGGCGCTGGGCGATGTGTGCCCGGAAGGCGCGCCCGCGTTCCTTCAACCCGTCCCACCGCTCCGGCTCGGCCGTGGACTCCTCGTCCGCGGAGTCGGGGCCGTCGGTGACGCGCTCGGCGGCGGTCGGATCGCTGGTCATGATGTCCAGACTACGAGTCCGACCGCCGACCGGTCGCGGTGTCGTCAGCCGGTGACGGCGAGTGCGGCGTGATCGTCGATCGCGCTGACCCCGTCGAGCGTCACCTCGAGCACCCGTGAGGTCGCGATGTCGAAGAACAGCCCCGACACCGCCAATCCGCGCTCGGTCACCGCCCGGCGCACCGCGGGATTACGTCCCAGGGTCTCCAGCTGGACGGCGACATTGACCATGCTCAGCTGGTCCACCTCGTCGTACCCGGCCGCCCTGGCCGCCTCGGCCACGGGGTGGCCCGCGAGGAACCGTTCCAACGTCGGCTCGGCGTGCCGCAACCAGGAGCTCAAGCCGCCTTCGGTGGCGGCGGCGGAGTGCACCGCCTTCATCGCACCGCACGAGGAATGCCCGCACACCACCACCGAGCGCACCGCGAGGCTGTCCAACGCGAAACTCAGTGCCGCTTCGACGGAATCGTCACCGCTGACCGGGACCAGATTGCCCACATTGCGCACGGTGAACAGGTCGCCGGGACCGCTGTTGGTGATCACGTTGGGCACGATCCGCGAATCCGAGCAGGTCAGGAAGAACGAGTCCGGGTCCTGACTGTCGTGCAGCCCGTCCAGATGCGATCGCACGACGTGCGCGTGGCCGCGGTGGTAGGCCGCGACGCCCGCGGTCACCGCGTCGCCGCCGGACTTCTGGTGCCGCCACGGACCCAGTATCTCGTCGATGGCGGCGCGACCGAATCCGCGGATCGGCGGCGCGGCCGGGGTATCGGCCATCCGCGCACTGCCGATTTCGACGAAATCGACACGGCCACCGCCGCTTTCCTGCTGACGCTGCCACTCCTCGATCGCCTCGAACGCGGCGTGATCGAGGAAGTCGACGGTCATCTCGACGGTCACCTCGGCGCCCGCGGGTACCTTCGCCAGCTCGCCCGACAGTTTCGGCAAGGCGAGGAAGGTGCACGAGCCGTCGATATGGACCTGCCAGCGCCCGTCGGGCAACGGGGTCGCCGCCACCTGCACGCGCACGACCCGCCACAGCAGCAGCCCGAACGCCAGGGCGAGGCCGATGACCACGCCTTCGAGCAGGTTGGTGAACACCACGCCGAGCACGGTCACCACATAGACCAGCAGGTCACCGGTGCGCCGGGCCAACCGGATGTGGGCCAGTTTCAGCAGCTGCATGCCGATGACGATGAGCAGACCCGCCAGCGCGGCCTTGGGGATCTGCTCCACCAGGCCGACCAGCGCCACCGAGAACAGCAGAATCCAGAGTCCGTGCAGCACGGTCGAAGCCCTCGTGCGCGCGCCCGCCTGCACATTGGTGGCGCTGCGCACGATCACACCGGTGATCGGCAGGCCACCGACCAGGCCCGAGACGACATTCGCCGTGCCCTGGCCGATGAGTTCCCGATCGAATCCGGTGCGCGGACCGGTGTGCATCTTGTCGACCGCGACGGCCGAGAGCAGGCTCTCCACACTGGCGATCAATGCGATGGTCAGCACCATCATGGCGACGGCGGACCAGTTGCCCGAGGGCAGTTCCGGCAGGCCGAGCGCGTCGAAGACCGACCCGCTCAGGGCGATGCGCTCGACCTCGGGCAGACCGAGCGAGAGCACGGTGCCCACCAGCACCGCGACCAGCGGGCCCGGCACCGCGCGCAGCTTCGGCGGGACGTACTTCCAGCCGAGCATCACCGCGATCACCACGGCGCCGACGAGCGCGTCACTACCGTGCAGCGCGAGCAGCTGTCCGGGGAGTTCGATCAGGTTGCGCAGCGCGGTGCTGTGCGAGGAGCCGCCGAGCAGCACGTGGACCTGCTGCAGGGCGATGGTGATGCCGATGCCGGCCAGCATGGCGTGGACCACCACGGGGGCGACGGCGAGCGCGGCCCGCGCGATCCGGCTGAGCCCGAACAGGATCTGCAGCACACCGGCGGCGACGACGATGAAACAGGTGACGCGCCAACCGAATTGCGAGATGGACTCGGCGACGACCACGGTCAGACCCGCGGCGGGACCGCTGACCTGCAGGACCGAGCCGCCGAGCAGGCCCGCGACCACACCACCGATCACGGCGGCGACGAGACCGGCGGCGATCGGCGCGCCGGAGGCGACCGCGATGCCGAGTGAAAGCGGCAGTGCCACCAGGAAAACCACGATGGAGGCGGGCAGATCGTGACGCAACAGCGTCTGTTGCCACGCGGGACGGGACGACTCGTTCGACGAGCCGTCCGCGTGGGGCGGGGCAAGGTCGTTCTCGACAGACATTGACTCTCCTTCGCCGGCTCCCGGCGCTGGGCCGAGGCCGATCATCACGAGGACGGTGAAGCAAAGGGACGGGAGCATCGAAGGATCCGGTGCAACGGCGAACCGGGTTCGGATGGATCCAACCTATTAGTAAAGAATTGGCAAAGCCAGTGTGCCGCACACATAGTGGGTCTCGCCATAACGGCAGGCAGTGTGTGGTGTGACCCACAACTACCCCTCTTTACACCGGTTCGGCGGCGGCCCGACGGGCCTCGTCGAAGTCGGCGATCCCGTCGGCGGTGATCTCGATGACCCGCGCGGTCGCCAGATCGAAGAACAGCCCCGACACCGCGACCCCGCGCTCCTGGATGCCACTGCGCACCGCCGGATAGTCGATCAGGGTCTGCACCTGCCGGGCCACGTTCACCATGCCGAGTTGGTCGACCGGGCCGAAGCCCGCCAGCCTGGCGGCCTCGGCGACGGGGTGACCAGCGTGGAACGCCGCCAGCGTGGGCTGAGCATGGGCCAGCCAGTCGTCGAGTCCGGGCCCGGCCTGCACCTGCCCGTACAGCGCTTCCATCGCTCCGCAGCCGCTGTGCCCGCACACCACCACCGAGCGCACGTCGAGCTTGTCGAGCGCGTAGATCAGCGCCGCTTCCACCGAGACGTCGGAGCCGCCCACCGGCACCAGATTGCCGACATTGCGCACCGTGAACAGGTCGCCGGGACCACTGTTGGTGATCACATTGGGCACGATGCGGGCGTCGGCGCAGGCCAGGAAGAACGTGTCGGCATCGGGCCGGTGCCGCAACCCGTCCAGGTGCGGGCGCATCAGGTGCGCGTGCTGGCGATGGTAGGCCGCGATGCCCGCGGCGATCGGGTCGACGCCGCCGCTGCGCCGCCACGGCCGGATCGCCTCGTCGACCGCTTTACGCGCGTGGCCGTGCTCGGGGGGCCCGTCGTGGGTGCGGGCCATCCTCGCGGCACCGAGTTCGACGAAATCGACGGTGCTACCGCCGGATTCACGGGCGTCGGCCCATTCCGAGAGCAACTCGCACGCCGCGTGGTCGAGGAAGTCCACGCTCAGTTCGACGGTCACGTCCACACCCGCAGGCACCTTCGCCAGTTCGGACGTGAGCCGGGGCGCGGCCAGGAAAGTGCAGGTGCCCGCGATGCGCACCAGCCAGGTCCCGTCCTCGCGCGGGGCCGCGGCGATGGTGAACTTCACGACCCGCCACAGCAGCAGCGCGAAGGAGGCGACCAGTCCGATCAGCATGCCCTGCAACAGGTTCAGCGCGACCACGGCGATCACGGTGACCAGGTAGACGTAGATGTCACCGGTGCGGCGGGCACGTTTGATGTGCGCCAGCTTCACCAGCTGCACCCCGATCAGCACCAGCAGCCCGGCCAGCGCCGCTGTCGGAATCTGGCGGACCAGACCGACCAGCACGATCGCGAACACCAGGATCCAGCCACCGTGCAGCACGGTGGCCGCCCGGCTGCGGGCGCCCGCGTTGGCGTTGGTGATGCTGCGCACGATGACCGCCGCGATCGGGAGGCCGCCCAGCACGCCGGAGACCATGTTCGCCGCACCTTGGCCGAGCAGTTCCCGGTCGAAGTCGGTGCGCTGATCGGGGCGCAATTTGTCGACCGCGACAGCCGAGAGCAGCGTCTCCACACTGGCGATGAGGGCGATGGTGAGCATGGTGAGCGCGATCGGCAGCCACCCGCCGTGCGGCAGCGCGGGCAACCCGATGCCGTCGAGCAGTGAGCCGTCGAGGCGCACCCGTTCCACCGTCACCGGCAGCACCAGCGAAACCACCGTCGCCGCCACCACCGCGACGAGCGGGCCGGGCACCACCCGTACCCGGCGCGGCAGATACTGCCATCCGATCAGTACGGCGATCACGAGCAGCCCGACGAACAGGTCGCCCTTCTGCACCGACATCACCTGATGCGGGAGCGCGACGATGCTCGCCCACGGCGAGCTGACCGTCGCTCCGCCGAGCAGGACGTGGACCTGCTGCAGCGCGATCACCACTCCGATGCCGGCGAGCATCGCGTGCACCACGACCGGCGCGATGCCCAGCGCGGCGCGCGCGATCCGACTGAGCCCGAACAGAATCTGCAGGACACCCGCGCCGACCGTGATGAAACACATAGCAGCCCAACCGAATTGCTGAACGGCTCCCGCCACGACGACGGCGAGACTCGCCGTCGGCCCGCTGACCTGAACCTTCGAGCCGCCGAGCAACCCGGCGACAACCCCGCCGACAGCGGCGGCGATGAGCCCGGCGACCACCGGCGCACCGGAGGCCAGTGCGACGCCGAGCGACAGCGGCAGGGCCACGAGGAAGACCACGAGTGACGCTGGAAGATCTTGCTGGAGAACAGCTTTCATAGACGCACACGACATCGGGCGCGCCGTGGCGATGGTAGTGGTCGAAGTGGTGCCCGGATCATTGTCGGTCATCATTCTCCTTCGCCGGGGCGGGTGAGCTCCCGGTTCATCGGTCGAACATGCACTGGCAATTGATGCTGAGCTGCGAGCGAACGGCGGATCTGCAGCACTGCTCGAAG
>NZ_JBHWZY010000074.1:0-13887 GCF_042727815.1 Nocardia sp. NPDC060220 | reverse complement strand
CCGCAGATGCAGGCCGACGTCGTCCGCTAGGCCGAACTGGCCTCCCGGCTCCGCTCCGCGCTGAGCGCCGGCGAGTTCGCCCTGCTCCACCAGCCGGTCGTCGACCTCACCACCGGCAAGGTCGCCGCCGTCGCCGCGCTCCTGAACACTCTCTGGCAGCGCCGAACTCGCTGGTCGGCCACCGCTACCCGGATGAAGCGCCGGTTGGATCGAGTGCGGCTCACCGTCCTGTTCCTCGGCAGCTGGGGTGCGATCGCCACGGCCTCGACCACGACGATCCTGCGCTCGGCCGGCACCACGACCCGCGTCGTGGCGCTGTCGGGTGCGGTGGCGCTGGCGGTGGCGACGTTCCTCACCGCCCAGTACCTCACCGCGGAATCGACCCGCCGCTGGACCCGGGCACGGGCCGTCTCCGAAGGCATCAAGCAGAGAATTCTCACCTTCCGCGCCATCGGCGACGCGCAACAGACCGAGCGATTGCTGACCGAGATCGAGGGCATCGAACAGGCCGCAGAGGACCTGCTGCCGCTGCTCGCGCCCGGCGACGACGCCGTCCAGGCGCCGCGATCGATGCGGCCCGACGAGTACGTCCGCGATCGGGTACGGGCCCAGATCGATGACTACTACCTGCCGACGGCCCGCTGCTACGGCGCCCGCGCGACCAGGTTGCGCCGCGCGGCCGTCGGACTCGGCCTCGCGGCCACGATCGTCGCCGCGATCAACACCGGCGTCGGCGCGGAATCGTCGGGCCGGATCGCTCCGTGGGTCGCGGTCATGACCACGCTGAGCGGATCGTTGCTGGCCTACCTCGCGGGCAAGCGGTACGACTTCCTGGTGATGACCTATCTCGCTACCGCGGATCGCCTGCGACGGCGGCTCGATCGGTGGCGCGCCGACGGATCACCCACCGATCGGGTGCGGTGGGCGGAATTCGTCACGGACTGCGAGAACACCATCTCGCTGGAGAACGCGAGCTGGATGGCGAAATGGGGCGAGCGCGCGGAGAGCTGAACCCGTGCAGCCGAATCCGAGTTGCGGCAGGGGTGGCCCGTGCCGGATAACCTGAGCGCAGTCACGTGGGTGGTCGTGCGAAGGAGTGGTGATGGAGTTCGGGCCGGAGGCGATCCTTGCGGGATACCGCATCGAGCGCAGGCTCGGTGGCGGGGGAATGGGGACGGTGTATCTGGCCCAGCATCCTCGGCTGCCGCGCCGCGACGCCGTGAAGGTGCTCGATGGGCGGCTCGCGGTGGAGCCGACGTTTCGGGCCCGGTTCGAGCGTGAGGCCGATCTGGCCGCGCGGCTGCGTCATCCGAATGTCGTGCAGATCTTCGATCGGGGCGTCGACGGCGATCGGTTGTGGATCGCGATGCAGTTCGTGGACGGGCTAGACGCGGCACAGCTGCTGCGCCAGGGGCTGTCGGTGCTCACGCCCCAGCGGGCGGTACGCATTGTCGCCGAGGCGGCGAAGGGACTGGATTACGCGCATCGGCAAGGCTTGCTGCATCGCGATATCAAACCGGCGAACCTGCTGATCGCCCGTGCCGACGACGGCACCGACGAGGTGATGGTCACCGACTTCGGGATCGCTCGGAGCATGGGGGAGACGACGAGTCTCACCTCCGCGGGATCGGTGCTCGGCACGCTCGCGTACGCGGCGCCCGAACAGCTCGAGGGGCAACCGCTGGACGTGCGCACCGACGTGTACGCCCTCGGCGGCACCCTCTACGAGCTGCTCACCGGGTTCGTGCCGTTCCAGCGGGAGAGTCCGGCGGCGTTGATCAGCGCGCATCTGATCGAGCCGCCGCCGCGTCCGTCGGCCGGACATCCGGGGCTGCCGCCTGCCCTGGACGGGGTGATCGCGCGGGCGATGGCGAAGAATCCGGACGACCGATACGCCAGCTGCGGTGAGCTCGCCGACGCGGCGATTTCGGCTCTCACCGGCGCGCCGGTGGTGGGGGAGACCGCTGTGCTGCAGCGGGATACGCCGCAGGCTCCTGGCAGGTCGCTGACCAGGAAAGTCCTGCTCGGTGTCGGTGGCGCGGCGGTGGTGGCCGCGGTGACCGCGTTCGCCGTGCTGACCGCCGCGAACAGGGGTGCTTCGGACGCGCCTGCCACGACGCAGACCGCGCGGATCGGCGCCGTCCCGAACAGCCCGAAGGCGGCGGCGGTCCTGCGCCCCTGGCTCGACGATGTCCTCGCCGGTGACATGAGCGCCCTGATCCGCAAGTGCTGGACCCAGTCGCCCGCCGAGATCCCCGGGATGTACGGCGATGTCGAGCAGATCGCCGATGCGGTGCGCCGACCCGGCAGCCTGGGCCAGTTCGGACCGTATTGGCAGAACGACGCGCTACAGGTCAGCCTGCGCCCCAGCGAGTTACGGTCCGTGTACGGCTGCCCGATCGTCAGTGACCGATCGTCGACCGGGCTCACCGAGGAGCAGGCTCGCTACACCGTCGAGCGCTATCTGAGCCGGGTGGTCGGCGACCCCGTGAACCCGGCCGACGTGGAACCGGACTACCCACTGCTGTGCAACGGCACCCAGCCGGGCACCGCCCTGTCCGGGGTGCGGCGATTCGAGGACAAGGCACTCACGGTCCGTAGCTCGACGGGCACCGTCGTCACCATCAACGCGCCGGTGAGCAGTGCGGACGGTGCGACATCAGCGGTCGAGCTCACCCTCGAGCACGCCGCGAACGGCTACTGCATCTCCCGCCTGGACCGTGCAGGCTGAGCTGGGGTTTCGAAAGCCCGGCGGCAGGTGCAGCTCATCCGAAAAGGGTGATCCGTCCAGCTCGCCGCGGTGGCTACGGTGGATGGACGTCCACGCTGAATCCAGTCAGGAGTTGCCGTGCCGAAGTTGGAGATCAAGAGGAAAACAGAGCTCTCCCGCACAGAGGTAGGCGAGCGGCTCATCATGATCGGACGGGCCCTCGCCCACGGCTCCGAAGTGGAACTGAAGACCGGTGACGACTCGATCGAGATCGTCGTCGCCGACCGCCTCCAGTGGGAATTCGAGATCGAAGTCGACGGCGACGAGACCGAAATCGAAATCGAGATCAAGTGGCACGACGATCCCGCCGCCGAGACGAGGTCCGACGCGAAACCGGCCCCGGCCCCGGCGCCGGCGCCGAAACCGAGACCGGCCACGAAGTCGGCGTCGAAACCGGCACCGGCCAAGGCGGTGCGCCGACCCCGGTCGCGCAAGACCACCGCCAAGTGAACCGCCTCCATGAACTCGCCGGACACCGCCGGTAGCCGCGCTCGACGCTGGTGGGCGCGACTGGCGTTCGTCGCCGCTGCCGCCGCTGTGGTGGTGCCCGTGCTCGCCGCCGGGGTGTTCGGCGCGTTGGCGTTGCTGATCGTCGGCACCGGCGGCGTCGTGGTCGCTGTGGCGGCGCTCTACTCGTTCATCACCCGGTTCGGCATCCTGCGGTGGATCGCACTGGGGGTGGCGCTGCTCGCGCCGTTCGTCGTGGTGGTGTCATTCGTGCGGGCGAATCTGCTGTGGGTGGTCCTGGTGTGGGGTGCGCTCGCGCTGGTGACCCTGGGCGCCGCCCGCGCCGCCCTGCGCGGCAGCGGTTCGGACGCGAAGATGCCGGAATTTCCGGTCCCACCTCCGCAGCGCCCCTTCCTGATCATGAATCCGCGCTCCGGTGGCGGGAAGGTGACGAAGTTCGACCTGGTGCGCAAAGCCGAAGAACTCGGTGCCCGCGTGGCGTTGCTCGAAGGACCCGAGGAAATCGACGTCACCGCACTGGCTCACCAGGCAGCCGCGGAGGGCGCCGATCTACTCGGGGTCGCCGGCGGCGACGGGACCCAGGCCCTCGTCGCGGCTGTGGCGGTCGAACACGATCTGCCGTTCCTGGTGATCAGCGCCGGCACCCGCAATCACTTCGCCATGGATCTCGGACTCGATCGCGCGGATCCCACCCGGTCACTCGACGCCCTGGGCGACGGTGTGGAGTTGCGCGTCGATCTGGGCACCGTGAACGGACGGCCCTTCGTCAACAACGCCTCGTTCGGGGTCTACGCGGAGATCGTGCGCAGTCCGGAATATCGCGACGACAAGACCGCGACGGTGCTGGCGCTGCTTCCCGACCTGCTCACTGGACACAGCGGCCCGAAACTGGTCGCCCGGATCGGTGCGATGGCGGTGGAGGGACCACAGGCGATCCTGGTGAGCAACAACCCGTACGGCAGCAATGATCTAGCGGGCCTGAGCCGTCGTATTCGCCTCGATCGCGGTGTTCTCGGCGCGGTCACGCTGTCGGTCACCAGCACCAGGGAAGCGGTCGGTCTGCTGCGCCGAACCCGCCTTCGCGGCCTGTCGCAGGAGACAGCGATCGAGTTGATCGTCGACGCCGACGCCCCCGAGATCCCGGCAGGCATCGACGGCGAATCCCTGTTGCTCGCTACACCCGTCCGGTGCACCATCCAGCCGGGGGCTCTGCGCGTGCTGGTACCCAGAACCAGACCGGGAGTTCGTCCCGCCGCCGCGGCCTTCGACTGGGCACGACTGTGGCAGACGGCGCGCTGGGCTCGTCCGAGCTCATAGCTGGGCCAGCTGGTCGTCGAGCCGGGCCAGCCATCTGTCGAGCAGTTCGACATGCTCGGGGGTCGCCCGGTCGCGTACTCGACGCAGGGAGTCTCGCAGACCTGTGACGACCATCGGTGAGCGGGCGGCGAAGGCGATGTCGTCGACCCCGGTCCGGACGAATTCCTCCCATCCCGGCAGATGAACGACCAGCCTGTCGACACCGGCGTTGTCGGTGACCCGCAGCGGTTCGAGACGTGTCTCGGCCACCCACCGGAGAAGATCCTCCAACTCGTCGATGGCCTGTACGGCTGTCGCCGGATCGTTCACCGCGCTGGACAACGCGCGCAGCGCGATATCGGCCAGCAGCCGAAGCGCGAGCAGCGGGTCCTGCTCGAAGGTTCGTTCGGTGCCGACGACGAGACCGCCCAGCACAGCGTCTTCCGGCAGTTCGCCGCCGTGCACATCTGCCAGGTGACAGCCGTGATGCAGTGTGGCGCCAGGATTCTCACGTAAGACGATGGTCACGTTCGCGGCCGTCGCGGCGTCGATCAGGTCGGCCGTCTCGACCCGTTGCAGCACTGCGGGCGGCTGCTTCCAGACAACCGTCGTCCGCACGGGCGGCAGCTGTGGCGAGTCGAGGCGGGGTGCGGCGTACAGGGCGGTGAGCACCGTCCGCCCATGATCGGCGATCGTACTGAGCGCGGGCACCAACTGAATGGCGGCGAAGGCCCGCAACAGCAATGCCCGCAACAGCACGAGCAGCACGAACAGCGCCAGCATCGCGAGGACCGGCACGACCGCCGAAACCTCGGGACTTCTGCCGATGGCGAGGGCCGCGGTCACACAGAACACGACCAACCCGAGGGCGAACCCGAAGGTCCGCCAGATGAAGGGGTCGTCGCGGAACAGCATCAACCGTGGCATGAACGTGGACATCACCCATTGCACCACCAGGAAAAGCAGCGAGAAGATCAAGGCCACCGCACCGAGCAGGCCGATTCCGATCGAGAGCAGCGCGTCGGTCACCGGGGCGCTCGGCGCGCGTGGTCCCCAGGCGATCCTCGGGGCGGCCAGGCCCGCGCCGAGCCCGGCGAGCATGAAGGCGAGCTGGGCCAGACCGGCTCGCAGGCGGCGTGGGCGTGCTGTCCGGGCGGGCATTCGCCGATGGTCACACATCGGCCGTGAGCTCGGCTCACCCGAAAAGGATGACTCCTCGCGACAGTGGCCCGGTGCGTCGGTGGCGGGGCGAGAGGGGGTCGACTGGGCCGGCTGACCGCCAGGGCTAGTGGTCGACGAGGTCGTCGGCGGAAATCCGGGCGAGTTCTTCGGCGAGGGCGGCGACGGTGTCGCGGATCTGGTCTTCGGTGTGGCAGGAGGTGACGAAGAAGCGGAGCCGGGCCAGGTCTTCCGGCACGGCGGGATAGATGATCGGGTTGACGTTGATCGCGCGATGCAGCAGCGCGGTGGACAGTTTCAGCGTCTTCATCGAGTCGCCGACGATGCACGGGATGATCGGAGTGTTGTGGCTGTCGCCGGTGTTGATACCCGCCTCGCGGGCGAGGCGAAGGAACAGTTCGGCATTGTGTCGAAGGCGGTCGAGCGGCGTGTGGTCGGTCCGCAACAACCGCATCGCGGCCAAGGACGCGGCCGCGTTCATCGGTGTCATGCCGACGCTGTAGACGAAGCCCGGAGTGGTGTATTTCAGGAATTGGACCAGCTCCGCGCTGCCTGCCACATAGCCACCGCAGCCCGCGAGCGCCTTCGACATCGTGCCGGACCACAGCTCGACATCACGGCGGTCGACATCGAAGTATTCGCCGATGCCGCCGCCGTTCTCGCCGAGTACGCCGACGCTGTGCGCCTCGTCGATCATCAGCAGGGCCCGGTGCTTCTTCTTGATCTCGATGATCGCGGGCAGATCGGGGATGTCACCGTCCTGGCTGTAGACGCCTTCGATGAGGATGAGGACCCGGCGGTATTGGTGCCGGATCTCGGTCAGCAACGCGTCGAGGGCGGCGTGGTCGTTGTGCGGGAACGGTCTGCGGGTGGCGCCGGACAGTCGGCAGCCCTGCAGGATGGAGTCGTGCGCCAGGCTGTCGTGGATCACCAGATCCTCGGGGCCGACCAGATGGCCGATGATCGTCACGTTCGTCGAATGACCGCCCACCAGTGCGATCGCGTCCTCGGTACCGAGCAGGGCGGCCAGTTCGGCCTCGAGTTCGCGATGGATCGGCTTCTCGCCGGAGAGCAGTCGGCTGGCCGAGACCGAACTGCCGTAGCGGGCCACGGCGTCTTGCACGGCGGCGACGACGGCGGGGTGACCCGACATCCCCAGATAGTTGTAGCTGGAGAAGTTGACCACCTGGGTGCCACCGATGAACGAGGTGTCTCGGGTGACGCCGTCGTTGATCAGGAAGTAGGGGTTGGCCAGGCCCAGTGCTTCGCCGCCCGCGAGCCGATCGGTGATGGCTCGCACCTCGGCGAAGTCGGAGACCCTGTACTCGGGGGCGACGTCTGCCTGCCTGGCTTCGGCTGCGGTGGAGGTGGTTTCGGATGTCTCGACCGACGTGTTCGGCGCGGCAGGGGAATCGGGTCGTCGACCGGTGAAGTGGGCGATGACATCGCCGAGCGTCGTTGTCCCCGTGACCAGGGCCGGGTCGACGGTCGTGCCGGGGATCTTGCGGGTCAGACCGGTGAACAGGTCGGTGAGCATGAGCGAGTCGAAGCCCAGGCTGTCGCCGAGTGTTCGGCTGTCCGCCAGCCGGTCGGCGGGAAATCCGCTCACCCTGGCCACCTCCGCGCGGACGATCGCGGCGGCGTCCGGGGCGTGATCGTGGCGCACGGAGCCGGAGCCGGTGTCGAGGGGTGTGCCGGGTGCCTGGCCGGGCGCCGCCAGCAGGCCCGCCAGTACCGCGTTCTGTTCACGGAAGAGCGCGATCAGTGAGTCCATCGTCGTTTCCTCGGTAGGTGCGGAGTGGGGTGTGGGTGCCGATGCGCCGACAGTGGGTGGCTCCACCCAGAACCGGTGCGCGCCAGAGAACTCGTACACCGGCAGGCGGTGAAGGACGCGCTGCGCGGGTTCGTAGAGTTCGTTCCACACGGGGTCGAGACCGTCACGGTAGAGCGCGGCGACGGTGGCGGCGAGGTCGTCGCCGGTCGCGCCGGGGCCGGGACTCGGGGACAGACAGCGTGCACCGAGCCCGGGATCGATCCTGCGCACCGCCGCGGCGAGTACGCGCCGGGGGCCGACCTCGACGAGGTGCGTCGGGTCGGTGCCGAGCGCGGCGTGGACGGCCTCGCCGAAACGGACTGTGGCGCGGACGTGTTCGGTCCAGTATTCGGCGTCCATCACCTCCTCGGGATCGAGCAGCCTGCCGTGCACGGTCGAGTAGATCGGCAGTGCGGCGGCGCGGTAGGCGCAGGTACTGGCGATGGTGTCGAACTCGGCGAGCATCGGCGCCATCAGCGGACTGTGGAACGCGTGCGACACGGTGAGCGGTTTCGCGATCACCGACCGGGTGCGCAGCGCCGAGGCGATACGGTGCAGCGCCTCGGCGTCGCCGGAGAGGACGAGATCCTCCGGGCCGTTGACGGCGGCGACCACCACGGCGGGTTCGTCGGTGAGCAGGTCGGCGATCCGCTCGGTGGCGGCGCGTACGGCCAGCATCGCGCCACCGGCCGGCAGTCGTTGCATCAGCCGTCCCCGCGCGGTGACCAGCTTGCAGGCGTCGTCGAGATCGAAGACACCCGCCACCGCCGCGGCCGCGAATTCGCCGATGCTGTGCCCGATCAGCCAGGCCGGTCGGATGCCGAGGTCGGCGAGCGTCTTGGCGATGGCGTATTCCATGGCGAAGATCGCCGGTTGTGCGAGGGCGGTGGGATCGAGGTCGGCGTGTTCGTCGAGCAGCAGGTCTCGGATCGATCGGCCGAGGTGGGCGGCCATGGCGGTGTCGACGAGTTCGAGTGCGCGCCGGAACCCCGGGCTCGTCTCGTGCAGAGCTCGCCCCATACCGCGGAATTGCGAGCCCTGACCGGTGAACATCCAGCCGGCGCGCACCGGCTGCGCGAGACCGTGCCGCCGGCTCACGTCGTCGCCTGTGCCGTCAACGGGGTGCAACTGCGCGATTGCCTCGTCGCGGTGGTGGGCGACGACGGCGAGCCGGTGCCGACCCGACGACTTGACCTGATTGCTCGTCCAGCAGAACTGGGCGAAGTGGTCCTCCGTGACCGATGTCAACGCCTCCGATATCCGGATCGCGTTGCGCCGCAGTCCATCCTCGCTGTCCGACGAGAGGGTGATCACCCTCGCTCCGGCTGCTCCAGGTGCCCCGGACACTGCCGACGTGGCGGGAACCTGGGATGGTGCGGAAGTCACGGGCGATGCGGTGGCGCTCGCCAACACCATGTGCACATTCGTACCGCCGAGCCCGAAGCTGCTCACCCCACCGTGCGCGGGTCCGTCGAGCGGCATCGGATCGTCGAGCAGGCGCAGGCCGTGCCGGGCCATCTGCAGGCGCGGATTCTCCTGGTCGGCGAACCTGGACGGCGGGACCACCCCGTGGTGCAGGCTGAGGACGGCTTTGATGAGCCCGGCCACGCCCGCGGCCCCCTCGGTGTGGCCGAGGTTGCCCTTGATCGACCCGATCCCGCAGGGCCGCGCCCGGTTGCTCCCGTGCAGCTTGCCGAGCGCCTTGACCTCGATCATGTCGCCGAGAACCGTTCCGGTGCCGTGTGCCTCGATGAAGTCGATGTCGTCGGGCCGCACGCCCGCTCGCCGGTAGGCTTCGCCGATCACCTTCTGTTGCGCCCATCGGTTCGGCGCGGTGATGCCGTTGCTGCGCCCGTCGGAGTTGACCGCGCTGCCTTTGATCACCGCGTAGATCGGCAGCCCCGCGGCCTCGGCATCCGCCAGGCGGCGCAGGACGAGCACTGCCACGCCTTCACCGCGCACGATCCCGTCGGCGTTGCCGCTGAACGGTTTACACCGCGCGTCCGGCGCCGACAGACCCGCCTGGGTGTAGAACACGCCGACGGCCGGGGTCAGCACGAGATTGACGCCCCCCGCGACGGCTTGATCGCAATCGCCCGCTGCCAAGGCATTGCACGCGAGGTGGACCGCGACCAGCGACGACGAGCATGCCGTGTCGACCGCGATGCTCGGCCCTTCCAGGTCGAACTGGTAGGACAGCCGGTTCGCGGTCATGAAGTATCCGTTGCCGGATCCGTGCTGCGGCGTGATCGCGGCGTAGTCGCTCATCTGCAGATTGGCCCACTCGTTGGCCATCACGCCGACATAGACCCCGGTCCGTGAGCCTGCCTGCGCCCGGGGGTCGAGCGCGGCGTCCTCGAAGGCTCGCCAGGTGGCCTGCAACAGCAGTCGTTGTTGCGGGTCCATCGATTCGGCCTCGTGCGCGGTGATGCCGAAGAATTCGGCGTCGAACGCGTCGGCGTCGTCGATGAATCCGCCGCTGCGGGTGTTGATGGTGCCGGGTGCGCCGGCCGGGTCGTGGAAGTCGTCGGCGTTCCAGCGGCTCGACGGGACTTCGGAGATCGCGTCGCGGCCGTCGATCAGCAACTGCCACAACCGCGCCGGGTCGGCGGCGTGCGGGAAACGGCAGTCGAGGCCGACGACAGCGATATCGGTCATGCCGCGACGGCGATTTCGGCGGTGAGGTAGGTGGCGATGGCCGCGATGGTGGGGTATTCGAAGACCAGGGTCGGGTCGATGTCGAGCATCCACCGGTCTTCGATCTCGCCGCACAGGGCCACTGCCGACACCGAGTCCATGCCGAGTTCGGCGAGCGGGATCGTCGGGTCCACCTGGTGCGGTGCGCGTTCGGTGTAGTCGGCGACGCGCTCGATGAGCCAGTCCTGGGTTGTCGTGGAGTGAGTGGTGATGGTGGCGAACATGTTTCGGCTCCTCAGTGGGTCGCGGTCGAGGATCGGCTCAGGGCCGGTTCGAGGTCTTCGTGCAGGACGGTCGAGATGCTGTTGTCGACGAAGGCCTCGCGCATCGAGGCCCGTTGGACTTTGCCGCTGGTGGTGCGGTGCACGGAGCGGCTCTCGATGAGGACGACGCTCGGTGCGGGGACATCGAAACCGCGGGCGACCGCGATCTTGATCGTCGAGGTCAGCTCGGCGAGGGTGGTACCGCGCAGCAGCGCTGTCTTGATGCCCTGCACGACGACGAGCCGTTCCCGGGCGCCTGCTTCGACGGAGACGGCCACGCCGGTGGTGAGCGCGGGATGCAACGCCTCCACCAGTTCCTCGACATCCTGCGGGTAGAGGTTTCGGCCGTTGATGATCAGCAGGTCCTTGAGCCGCCCGGTGACGAACAGTTCGCCGTCGCGCAACATTCCGAGGTCGCCGGTGCGCAGGAAGGGCCCTTCGTCGCCGAGATGCGCGTCGAAGGTGTGCCGGGTCTCCTCGGGCCGATTCCAATAGCCGGCTGCCACGCTGTCGCCGCGAACCCAGATCTCGCCGACGGTGTCGTCGGTGACCTGCTGCCCGGTGTGCGGGTCGACGATGCGGACGGTGAGCCCGCGCGCCGGTTGTCCGCAACCGACCAGCATGCTGTCGGGCCCTTCGGTGACGACGGGCTGTGCATCGACCGGCCCGGAGGTGACGAGCAGCGTCGCCTCGGCCAGGCCGTAGGCGGGCAGCAATGCGGTCGGTCGCCACCCCGCGGGTGCGAACCGTTCGCGCATCGCGGTGATGGTGCGTTCGCGGACCGGCTCGGCGCCGCACAACGCCACCTCGAGGGAGGACAGGTCGAGGGTGGCCAATTGTTCGTCGGTGACGCGCTTGGCGATCAGTTCATAGGCGAAGTTCGGGGCGGCGGTGCAGGTGGCGCGGTACTTGTCGATCGCCTGCAGCCAGCGCACGGGACGCTTGAGGAAGGTGGTGGGCGACATGAACACCAGATTCGCGCCGACGTAGATCGAGGCGAGCAGCGAGCCGATCAGGCCCATGTCGTGAAATTGCGGGATCCAGGTGACGCCGGTCGAGGTGTCGTCGCTCCCGATCGCGGCGGAGATCGCGGCTTCGTTGTGCAGGAGGTTGCCGTGGGTGACGACGACACCCTTGGGTGTGCCGGTCGAGCCGGACGTGTACTGCAGGAACGCGATGGTCCCGGTGTCGATGTCGGGCAGGCGCCACGCGTCGGGGTCGCCGAGCTGTTCGTCGGTGGCCACCACGGCCGCGGTGGTGGCCGCGGCGACCATCGGCTGGAAGTTGGCGGTGGTGAGAACCAGGCGGGCGCCGGAGTCGGCGATGATGCCCGCTACGCGCCGGGTGCTGCGCTCGTCGTGCGGCAGGGGCGCGGGCACCGCGATGACGCCGGCGTAGAGGCAGCCGAGGAAGGCTCGCAGGAAAGCCATACCGTCGTGGTAGAGCAGAACGACGGGTTCGGTCGATTCCGGGCGATCGGCCAGCCACGCGGCGAGCGCCCTGGCATCGCGATCGAGATCGCGGTAGGTGACGACCTCCTCGACGAGCTCGCGCCCCGCCTCGCGCAGGTAGATGTAGGAGCGGGTCTCGCCGTAGACGCGAACCTGCTGCCTGACGTGGTGCACGTAGCTGGGCTGCATGTGGCCTTTCCTTCACAGGGGAGAAAGTCATAGGGGCTGACTATGACTATCCGCTCTCTGTGCCGGTCCGGATAGTGCCCGCAGGTATCACCCGGCGAACCCGGGGGTGGCCGCTGTCCACCCCTGGGTGTGGGCCGCCGTGGCCTCGGCGCGATCGCGCACGACTCAGATGACGATGACCCGGCGTCCGCGTGAGTGACCGGCCTGGCTGTCGACGTGCGCCGCGGCGGCGTCGGACAGCGAGTACGACTTCTCGACCGGGATACGCAGTGTGCCCTGCGAGATGAGGGCGGCGGCCTCGGCGAGCGCATCCGGCACGCTCCCCGCCACGCCGGAGAATCGGACCCCGAGTGCGGGCGCACCGAGATCGGCGATGGTGAGCACCCGCTGTGGATCCCCGGTCAGCTCGACGAGCTCGCCGATCACCCCCGAGCCCGCCAGATCGAGGGCCGCGTCGACCGGCCCGAACCGGCGCACCCGCTCGACCCAACCCTCGCCGTACGTCGTGGGGAGGGCGCCGAGGCTCCGGAGATAGTCCTGGTTCGCGGCCCCCGCGGTGCCGATCACCGTGATGCCACGCTCGCGCGCGATCTGCAGCACCGCCGATCCGACACCCCCCGACGCGCCGCTGACCAGCAGTGTCTGCCCGGCCCGCACACCGACCTCGCCGATGACGCGCAGCGCGGTCTCCACCACGGAGGGGTACCCAGCGGCTTCCTCGAACGTCAGGCCCGCCGGCATGCGGGCCCAGGCCGTCAGCACGGCGAACTCGGCATAGGTGCTCGAGCCTTCGCCGAACACCGGGTCGCCGACCTCGACTCCGTCGACGCCCGCGCCGACCTCGTCCACCACCCCGGCCGCGTCCAGCCCGACACCGGCGGGCAAGGCGATCGGATGCGCCCCGAGGATCTGGCCTTCGCGCAGCCGCCAGTCGACAGGGTTGACGCCCGCCGCGCGCACCGCGATGCGAATCCGGCCGGGTCCCGCATGGGGCTCCTCGGCATCGATGAGTTGCAGGACGTCGGGACCGCCGAACTCGGCGAAGCTCACTTTCCTCATGCCTCGAACGTAACACTAACGGTTAGTGTTTTGAAACAGGTATGAATTCACAACCGATACAGATTCCTAACTGGTAGCCTCCTGGCATGACCGTGCCGACCGGACGTCGTGAGCGCAAGAAGGCCGCGACCCGCCAGAAGATCGCCGACACCGCCCTGCGGCTCTTCCTGGAACGCGGGTACGACGAGGTGGGCATCCGCGAAGTCGCCGCCGAGGCCGACGTTGCCGTCACGACATTGTTCGCCCACTTCGCCGCCAAAGAGGCACTGGTGTTCGAGCGGGATGAGGACTTCGAACAGGGACTCGTGCGGGCGGTCACCGACCGGGCGGCCGACGAACCGCTCATCCCCGCGCTGCGGCGCGAAATCCATGCCATGGTGCGACATTGCTCGGCGGACAGCGCCGCCCCGATCTGGCACATGATCGACGAATCCCCCGCGTTGCGCAGGTACGGGGAGTCGATGCGGGTGCGCCATGCGCAGGCGCTGGCAGCGGCCGTCGCCGCCGATCCCGCGTTGGCGCGGACCACGACGGAGAGCGCGGCGATCGCGAGGTTCGTGATCGACGCCTACTCGCTGGGCCGGGAGGCCGCCGATCCGGAAGCCGCGGTGGACGAGATCTTCCGGATGATCGAGGCAGCCTGGGAGTGCACCGTCCCCGGGGCTTCGGTATAGCCGGCGGGACGAACCGGAGCGGGCGGCC
>NZ_JBHWZY010000073.1:0-13930 GCF_042727815.1 Nocardia sp. NPDC060220 | reverse complement strand
GAAGACCTCGTGGACGATCTCGCGCTCGATGCGCTTCACCTCGTCGGCCTCCTGGTAGTCGTTGGATTCGACCACCACCGCGAAGCTTTCGCGTTTCTCCCCCGCGTCGAGGCGCACCGCGACCGCGTTGCCGGGGCGCACGCCCGGTACGCGCAGTGCGGCTCGTTCGATGTCGGTGGGGTAGATGTTGCGCCCGCCCATGATGATGACGTCCTTCATGCGCCCACACACCACCATCAGGCCGTCTTCGGTGAAGTAGCCGATATCGCCGGTGTCGAGCCAGCCGTCGGCGTCCTTGGCGGGGCGGAAACCGTCGACGGTGACATAGCCCGATGTGACAGCGGGGCCGCGCAATTCGATGACGCCGACCGAGCGGACCGGCAGCGGCTGACGTTCGGCGTCGACGACGCGCCCCTCCAGATCGTCGACCAGGTGCCCCAGCGTGGGCAGCCTGCGCGGGGTGCCGTGGTGGCCGTCCTCGGCGATCGGTACCGCCTTGCCGACGACCTCGAGCAGGTCGGCATCGATCACGTCGAGCACCTGTCCGTTGCCGGGGTCGGGAATCGAGACGGCCAGGGTGGTCTCGGCCATGCCGTACACCGGCGTGAGTGCCATCGGGCTGAGCCCGAACTGGTCGCCCGCCGCCGCGAGGGCGATCATGGTGTCGGGATCGACCGGTTCAGCGCCGTTCCACATGTAACGCACGCTGGACAGGTCCAGGGAGCCCGGTTCGGCCTGACGCAGGCGCCGGGCCAGCAGGGAGTACGCGAAATTCGGCGCAGCGGTGACAGTTCCGCGATACTTGTCGATCAGCTCGGCCCACAGCAGTGGCCTGGCAAGGAAGTCCAGTGGCGTCACGCACACCACCTCGGCGCCGAATTGCATAGGTACGCTAAGGAATCCGACCATCCCCATGTCGTGGAACAGCGGCAGCCAGCTGATCATCACGTCGTCGTCGAGCTGGAATTTTACCCGGTTGAACATCGCGTACGCGTTGGTGTTGAAGTTGCCGTGGGTGATCCGGACGGCCTTGGGTGAACCGGTCGACCCGGAGGTCAACTGTTGCAACGCGATATCACCCTCGGTGGTCGGTACCGGATCGGTGTCGGCACCTCGGTGCAGGTCCTCGACCGGCACCACGATGATCCCGCGTTCCCGCAGCACCGGCTCGGCCGCCGCGAACGGCGCGCCGAGTACGACAGCCTTCGCGTCGATCATGTGCAGCACCGTTTCGGTGTCACGCACCCAGACCGCGAGGTCGGTGCGTGGCGTCGGTTGATGCAACATGGTGATGGAAGCGCCACGCATCCAGATGGCCTGGCAGGCAGGCGCGATGTCGACAGGCAGGCCGGCCAGCACGCCGACGGCGTCGCCGTGCCCGATCCCGGCGTCCGCGAGACCACCCGCCATCCGCCGCGCCTGCCTATGAATGTCCCCCCAGGTCTGCCGCAGTGGTGCCTCCGGCTCTCCGGTGACCAGCCCCTTGGAGCTGGTCAACGCTGTGCCAAACATTTCGTCGGTGAACCTGCTCAACGTCGGTCTCCCTTTACGCCAACGATCGGTTACGGCCGTGCTCTGCACTCCCAACAAGAAATCCCGCCCCGCCCCACGCGTGTTAACCCGGGCTGACGCCCCAGCACCCCTGCTGTTGCGCCCTAGCCAGCGAAGGTGGCTGCGTAGCGGTCTACGTATGGTCTACCCGATAGCGTGGCAATTTCCCGCATCAGCAGGTCGGTTGCCGCTCTGACCTGGGCGTGATGAACAGCTGTGGGATAGCGCCGCGCGGGGTGGACGGTGATGCGTACCTTGGTGAAACGCAACAGTTTCCGACCGCGAGGATTCATGCGATCGGTACCGTCCAGGACCACGGGCACCACCGGTGCCCCGGTGGCCATGGCAACGCGCAGCGCCCCGGTGCGACCACGATAGACCCTGCCATCCCGTGACCGTGTGCCCTCCGGGTGAATTGCCCAGGCGCCGCCGCCGTCGAGGATCGCGGTGGCCGCCGCGAGCGCGTCGGCGGCCGCGTCGCCGCCGGTGCGGTCCACCGGTACCTGGCCCGCGGCGGTGAAGAACCAGCGTTTGCATCGCCCACGCAACCCCGTGCCGGCGAAGTACTCCTGCTTCGCCAGGAACGTGAGCGGCCGCGGGATCACCAGGGCCAGGTAGAGCGAGTCGATGAAGGCCAGGTGATTGGCCGCGATGATCACCGGGCCGGTGCGTGGAATGTGCTCCAGCCCTTCGACGTGCGGGCGGCCGAGCAGGCGCAGCGCCGGGCCGATGAGGACGTATTTGCACAGCAGGTACCACATGGGCAGACCCTTCGTAGACAGTGTCTACGCAGACTAGTAGACACTGTCTACGCAGGCGACCGCGAAGGTCTGTGAACGGGTGTGCAGAATTGCCGGTATGCCTGAATCGTTGCGCGAGCACCTGGTCGACGTCGGTGTCGATCTGCTCGAAACCGACGGCTTCGGCGCACTCGGGCTGCGTGCGATCGCGCGGGCCGCCGGCGTCTCCCACGGCGCGCCGCGGCGGTGGTTTCCCACGCACGCGGCGCTGCTCGCGGCGATCGCGGCGCGCGGATTCGGGGAGCTGATCGAGCGGTTCTCGATGCTCGACACGATCGACGACCCGCGTGAACGGTTACGCCGAATGGCCGTTGACTATGTGGATTTCGCGGTGTCGCGGCCCGAGATGTTCACGCTGATGTTCCGCCACGATCTGCTGGCGGGCTCCGGCGAGAATCTGCGGGCGACGACGCGGCCGCTGTACGGACAGGTGGTGGAGTTGGTCGCGGCGGTGGCGCCGGAGTCGGCGCCGCAGCGCGCGCTGGCCCTGTGGACCAATGTGCACGGTTTGGCGACGATCGCCGTCAACTGGACGCTGGAGATCGTTGCCCCCGACCAGGACCCGCGGGTGCTCGTGGACCGGATCGTCCGCGAGCACCTCGCGGGACTCAGCGGGTGAGGTCGGCCAGCGTCGCGACGAAGCGGTCCAGGTCGGCCGGGCTGACGAAATAGTGCGGGGAGGCCCGCAGCACGGCGGGCAGGGTGCGCTCGGACATGTCGAGCAGGGTGGAGCCCGCGTGACTGACGGTGACGGTGATCGCGTGCTCGGCGAGCCGATCGCGCAGCTGTTCGGGATCGTGGCCCTCGGCGGTGAACGAGACGATGCCGCTGTGCTCGGTGCCCAGATCGCGCACGGTCACGCCGGGCAGTTCCGGCAGGGTCTTGCGCAGGTACTCGGCGCGGGTGGCCACGGCTGCGTAGACCTCGTCGGAGCCCTGCTCGAGCAGGTAGTCGACGGCGGCGCCGAGACCGAGGCGGGCGGCGACACCGCACTCCCAGAATTCGAACCGGGCCGCGTCGTCGGCCAGACGATATTCGCCGGGGCTCACCCACGCGGCACTGTGCAGGTCGAGGCGGGCCGGTTCCATGGTCTGCGCCAATTCGGAACGGACATACAGGAACCCGGTGCCCCGGGGGCCGCGCAACCACTTTCGACCGGTCGTCGACATGGCGTCGACCCCGAGTTCGATGACGTCGATGGGCAGCTGGCCGGTCGACTGGCAGGCGTCGAGCAGTACCAGCGCACCGGCTTCGTGGGCGATTCGGGTGGCTTCGGCGACCGGGTTCACGAGGCCGCCGTTGGTCGGGGCGTGTTGCAGCGAAACCAGCCGTACGCGTTCGTCGAGCATGTCGGCGAGCGCGTCGGTGTCGAGGCGGCCGGTGTCGTCGCTGGGAATGCGCTCGACCACCGCACCGGTGTGCTTCGCGCGCTGGAGCGCGGCGATCGCGTTGCTGGCGTAGTCGGCGCCGGAGATCAGGATCCGGTCGCCGGGGCGCAGTGGTACCGAATAGGCGAAATCGGCCCATGACCGGGACGCACTGTCGCTGAGTGCGATGGTGCCGGGCGTGGCGCCGATGAGCGTCGCGATCGAGGTCTTCACCGCGGCGAGATCGTCCAGACGCTCATTAGCCGCCCGATAGCCACCGATCTCCGCTTCGCGGTGTAAATGGGTGATCATCGTGTCGAGGACGATCTTCGGCGGCAGCGACGATCCGGCGCTGTCGAGGAAGACCTGACCGTTGGCAAGTCCTGCGGTGTCGGCTCTGATCGCGGCGAGGTCAAGCATGGTGACGACGATAGCGCCCCGAGTCGTTCCCCTTTTGGTCACTTTTTCTGTCGGTGGACCTCGCTACTCTGGAATGAGCGAAACGCAGGTTCCCCGGCAGCACGCAGCACGTGGAGGTTGGTATGGCGGTCACCCTGGAACGTTCGTCGTGGCCCGATTATGCCCCCGACCAGGGCGAAATGTCGTCGAGGGCGGCGGCGGAGGCCTATGTCGGCGGCGTCTGTTTCAAGCTCGGTCCACCTGCGCTGATCGGCGCCGAACTGGAGTGGCTCACCGCTGGTCCCACCGGTTCGCGGCCCTCGCTCGACCAGCTGGCAGCGGCCCTCGGACCGCATGCACCGACCTCCCTCGCCCCCGCTTCCGCCGCGGTTCCCCTGCCCGGCGGGAGCCTGGTCACCGTCGAACCCGGTGGTCAGATAGAACTTTCCAGCGCACCGTTCGCTGATCCGGCCGCGCTGACGCAGCATCTACGCGCTGATGCGGCCCGTTTGCGGGACCTGCTCGCCGCCCAGGAGATCAGTATCTTCGCCGCCGCCGCCGATGCGGGCCGTCCCGCCGAGCGCCTGCTCCGCTTGCCCCGCTACGCGGCGATGGAACGTCATTTCGACGGCGTCGGCCCCTTCGGCACCCTCATGATGTGCAACACCGCCGCCACGCAGGTCAGCGTGGACGCGGGCGCCGATCCCGCCGAGGTGCGGGCGCGCTGGACCGCCCTCTACGTCCTCGGCCCCACCCTCATCGCCGCCTTCGCCTGCTCACCGCGCCTGCACGGCGTACCGCGCGGCGACTGGGCGTCTCAGCGAATGCGCACCTGGTTGCGCCTCGACCCTGCCCGTTCCAGACCCCCGGTGGCCGACTGGGCGGACCCGATCACCTCGTATGCCCACTGGGCTCTCGACGTGCCGCTGCTGTGTGTGCGCTGCACCGATGTCGATGCCGACTGGTCCCCGCCTCCCGGTGCCACCTTCGCCGATTGGCTGTCGGGCGCCCTCGACGACGAAGTGGGCCGCCGCCCGACCCGCGCCGATCTGGACTACCACCTGACCACCCTCTTTCCCCCGGTCCGAGCGTCCGGTCATCTCGAGGTCCGCTACCTCGACACCCAGCCCGGTGAAGCGTGGACCACCCCGATCCACCTGTTCGACGCGCTGCTGTCGACCCCCGCTGTCGTCGCCGAGGCGACAGCCCTCGCCGCGCCCACCGCGGGAGAGTGGTTGACGTCGGCGCGTTGCGGCCTGCTCGACCCACACTTGCGCCGCGCTGCGGTAGACGTGCTCGACCTGGCCGCCGCGCATGCGCGAACACCCTCCGCTGCCGCGGAATTGGCCGCCGCGGCCCGCCGATGTAGTGCGGGCCGCAGTCCACTCGCCGAGGTCGACTCGGCACGCAACGGCGCGGGCGGGTCGTGATGATCTCGCCGGCCGCGCGTGGTCGGCATGCCGCTGTCCTTCTGTCCGAAGTCGTTGTCGACCTGCCTGTTTCGGAGCTCTCGTGACTCTTTCCGCCCCCGCCGACCACAGTGACCGCGACCGGACGCGTGCGCACATCGCCGAGGTCCTGTCGCGTGCTCGCCGCCGCACCGCCCTGCTCACCGAGAGCGTGGACGAAGCCGATCTCGTCGCGCAGCATTCGCCGCTGATGTCGCCGCTGGTCTGGGACCTGGCGCATATCGGGAACCAGGAAGAGCTGTGGCTGGTGCGCGATGTCGGAGGTCGCGACGCGGTGCGGGCCGATATCGACGAGCTCTACGATGCGTTCAAGCACGCCAGGTCGAACCGGCCCGCGTTGCCGCTGCTCAACCCCGAGCAGGCGCGCGGCTACGTCGGCTCGGTGCGCGAAAAGGTCCTCGACGTCCTCGATTCCAGTGATCTGGCCGGTAATCCGCTGGTCGACAACGGTTTCGCGTTCGGCATGATCGCTCAGCACGAACAGCAGCACGATGAGACCATGCTCGCCACCCATCAATTGCGAATCGGCGCGCCGGTCCTGTCGGCGCCGCCCGCTCCGGTCGCCCAGGTGTCGGCAGGTGGCGAAATCATCCTTCCCGCAGGCGAATTCCTGATGGGAACCTCGGCCGATCCGTGGGCGCTGGACAACGAACGCCCCGCCCATCCGGTGCACGTCGACGGCTTCGCGATCGATGTCGCGCCGGTGACCAACGGGCAGTTCCTCGCCTTCCTCGACGACGGGGGCTACGACCGGTCCGAGCTGTGGTCGGAGCGCGGCTGGGCGCACCGCGGGGCGGCAGGCTTGGTCGCTCCGCAGTTCTGGGAGCGCGACGGTGACGGGTGGACGCGCACGGCATTCGGCGTCCGCACCCCGCTGCGGCTCGATCAGCCGGTGGTGCATGTGTGCTGGTTCGAGGCCGAGGCCTTCGCGCGGTGGGCGGGCAAGCGCTTGCCGACCGAGGCCGAATGGGAGAAGGCGGCCCGCTTCGACCCGGAAACCGGTGCGTCGCGGCGCTATCCGTGGGGCGAGGACCAACCGGACGCGCACCTGGCCAACCTCGGCCAGCGACATTTGGAACCAGCCGAGATCGGCGCCTATCCGGCCGGTGCGTCGGCCACCGGCGTGCACCAGCTCATCGGCGATGTCTGGGAATGGTGCTCCTCGGGTTTCGAGGCCTACCCTGGGTTCCGCGCGTTCCCCTACCGCGAATACTCGGAGGTCTTCTTCGGCGGTGACTACCGCATCCTGCGCGGCGGATCCTTCGGCACCGACGAGGTCGCCTGCCGTGCCACCTTCCGCAACTGGGATCACCCGATCCGGCGGCAGATCTTCGCCGGGTTCCGGCTTGCCCGAGATCTGCGCGAGGACGAACTCTGATGTGTAGGCACCTCGGTTACGTCGGCCCGCCGGTGGGGGTCGGCGAGCTGATTCTGCGCGGCCCCCACTCGCTCTACACCCAGTCCTGGGCGCCGGTCGACATGCGCGCGGGCGGCACCATCAACGCCGACGGCTTCGGCGTGGCCTGGTGGCGCCGCGCCGATGTGGGAACGGAGGGTGCCCGCGACGCGGTAACCCGCTACCGCAACCACGCCCCGATCTGGACCGACCCCGCCGTCGCCGAAGTGCTCGGGCAGCTCGAATCCCGGTCGGTCGTCGCCGCCGTCCGCTCGGCCACCGTCGGCATGCCGGTGGAGCGTTGCGCCTGCGCGCCCTTCACCGACGAACACTGGGCCTTCAGCCACAACGGCGTCGTGCCGGACTGGCGAGCCACGCTCGTCGCCGTCGTCGCCGATCTGCGTGAAGTCTGCACCACCGCAACGCTGTTCGATTCACCCGCGGTGCTGCTGCAGGCGGAGGCGCTCACCGATTCCGCCGCACTGTGGGTGCTGCTGCGTGGCCTGCTCGGGGAGATCGACCCCGCCGGTCCCGTCACTTCCCCGGCCGACGCCTTACAGCTGCTGGTCGCGACCGTTCTCCGGTATCAGCCGAGCGCTCGCCTGAACCTGTTGCTCGGCAACGGTATCCAGCTGTGGGCCACCACCTGCTGGCATGCGCTGTCGGTGCTCGTCACCGACGACTACGCCGTGCTCTCGTCCGAACCCTACGACGCGGACCCACGCTGGCAATCCGTCGTCGACCACCAACTGGTCACCGCCACACCCGGCCACTGCACCATCACCGCACTCGAACTCCCCGCTACCGAAAGGGTCCGTTCATGACCGCGCCGCTGCTGGACATTCACCTCACCGACGACGATCTCACCGCGGCCTTGCGCACCGACGCCCGCACCGGTCTCACCGCCGACCCGAAGTCGCTGCCGCCCAAGTGGTTCTACGACGCACGCGGGAGCGAGCTCTTCGAGCGGATCACCGAACTGCCCGAGTACTACCCGACCCGCACCGAGCGAGCCCTGCTCGAGCGGGTCGTCGGCGAGATCGCCGCGGCCGCTCGCGCCGAGGTGCTGGTGGAGCTCGGCTCGGGCTCGGCTGCCAAGACCCGTCTGCTGCTGGATGCGCTCACCGCCGAAGGTTCGCTGAAAACCTATGTTCCGCAGGATGTCTCGGCCTCGGCACTACGCGGCGCGGCCGACGAGATCGCAGCCGAGTACCCGAACCTGTCCGTGCACGGCGTGGTCAGCGACTTCACCGACACCCTGCACAACCTGCCCCGCGGTGGCCGCCGCATGATCGCCTTCCTCGGCGGCACCATCGGCAACCTGGTCCCCGCCGAGCGCGCCGAATTCCTGGCGGGCATCAACGAGGTCCTCGAACCCGGCGAGCTGCTCCTGCTCGGCGCGGGCCTGGTCATCGACCCGGCGATCCTGGTCCCCGCCTACGACGACGCCGCGGGCGTCACCGCCGAATTCAACCGCAATGTCCTGCACGTCCTCAACCACCGTCTCGACGCCGATTTCGTCCCCGAGAAATTCGACCACGTCGCCCTCTGGGACGCCGAGAACGAGTGGATCGAAATGCGCCTGCGCGCCACCGAGGCGATGACGGCCACCGTCGCCGGTCTGAACCTCACCGTCGACTTCGCCGCGGGCGAAGAGATGCGCACCGAGATCTCCGCCAAGTTCCGCCCCGATTCCCTCGCCGCCGAACTGCACCGAGCCGGCTTCACCCCCACCCACACCTGGACCGACCCCGACAACCGCTTCATCTTGTCCCTGTCCGAACGCCGCTGAGTCCTGGCTCCGGGTCAGGCCGAGCGCGTCGGCGGTCAGGTCAGGACGGCGGCAACCGAGCCGTCACGCAGCGGGGTGCGTCGGCGGTGATGTCATCGAGCGGGATGGGTGGTCAGAGGTCGAGTTCGTCGGCGAGGTATTCGCCGCTGGTGAGGTTCTCGTCGCCCTCCAGGTCCTTTTCGACGCCTTCCTCGCCGTTGACGGCGTCGTCGTCGAAGAGGGCGCCGTCGACATCGTCGTCGCCGACCACGCGCATCGCGCCTTCTTCGGCGGGGCGTTCGTCCTCTTCCATCGCCTCCTGGCGGGACCCGCGCTCGGTGTACTCCTCGGAGATTTCCTCGTTGATGCCGAGGAAGCCGTCGGCGTCGGCTTCGTGATTGCGGATCACATAGTCGGCGGGCGGGTCTTCCACATAGCGTTCGTATTCGACGATGTCGTCGGCTTGATCGTCGTCGCCCATGTCCATGTCCAACGGTTCACGGCTCATGGTCTCCAGTATCGGCCTCCGACGGCCGTCCGTCACGAACCACGCCCGGGCCGGGCGGTCGTCGGCTACGGGCGTCTGCCGCTGGTGTCCTCCGGGACGCCGTGGAGGACGGCGGCGAACCATTCGACGAGCGGCCGCAGGTCGTTCCAGGCGCGGCGGATCTCGGTGGCCGCGGCCGGGGTGGTGAGCCACTCCGGTGCGCCGAACTCGCGGTGCACGGTCAGGGACTTGTGGCGCAGCAGGTCGATGCGTGGATGGTCGATGGCGTAGCCCTTCGGCTTGGTTTTGAGCTTGTCGCCGCCGAGGGTGAAACCGGCTGCCGTCGTCGCGGCCAGGATCTTCTCCAGTTCCGCGCCGCGCACCTCGTCGTCGATCGTGGCCCGCAGGACAGCCAAGGCGGTGGGCGAGGGCCGGAAGCAGCCGCCCGCGACGAACAATCCCGCCGCCCCGATCTGCACGTACCAGCCGACGCCGGGCGACACTCCCGCCACCGCGCCCTGGTGGGTTTTGTAGGGCAGTTTGTCGGCCGAGAATCGGACGTCACGGTAGGGCCGAAAGATCTTGGCCTGTCCGAATTCCGCCGCCAGTTCGGCGGCGAGCGCGACCATCGGTGCGCGCACGGCCTCGTCGTAGAGGTGTTTGTGCGCGTTCCAGAAGGCCTTCGAGTTGTCGGCCTCCAGGTCTTCGTAGAAGTCGAGTCCGGCGAGCGGGAATCCGGTGAAAGCGTCCATCGGTGCGGCGTTTCTCAGTTCTGTTCGGGGACGGGGGCGGCGTGGCGATCGAGCCGGCTACCCCTACCAGTATCGCCCGCCGAGGCTCACAGACCGCCGATCAGTGCCACGAACACGAGCACCAGAACCGCGGCCAGCGCTGCGATGGCCCCGTTGGCGATCGCCGCCCACTTGCCCATCGGCTCACCCTTGGCATGTCCGACCAGCCCGAGCACGACTCCCGTCGGCGCGGTGACGAGCACCGGCAGCCCGCACAGCATCACCCCGCCGAGCACCGACGCCGCGACACAACAGAAGCTGATGATCGACCACACCGGCGTGCTGTCGCGGTAGCCGTACCCCGGCGGAGGCGGCGACGGGAACTGCCCCGGGTATTGCGGCGCTCCGCAAGGAGCCCGACCAGGCGGCGGATAGCCCGAAGCGGGATATATCGGCGCGGCATTGCCGACAGCGGGATACCCGGGCGCGGGAAACATCGGCCCCGGCGGTGGCGGCGGGTACGGCGGCAACTCGACAGCCGGATTCGCGACCCCTGCCCAGGGCTGAGCGGCGGGCGGTGGGGGATACGACGTCGCGTCGTCAGGGGTTACCGGATCGGCGATCCCACCCCATGGTTCCCCGCCCACCGGATCAGCCACCTCCGGCGCATCCTGCACCCGCGGCACACCCTGATCCTTACCGAGTTCGACCCGCCGCTCCGGCTCAGTCCCCATGCCGCCCCCTATAACGTCCCGAATTACAGGACCACCATGCACCAAAGACCAGCCGGTGCGCCATTGTCCGAGGACAAACGCACCGACTGGTCTCGAGAGAACATGGGTAACTCACCGGGCACGGGCTAACCCTCAACCTCTGAAGGCTTGCCGCGTCCCCAACCCACCCCGCGCCCCAGTCTGGCCAAAAGTCGCGGGGAGGCGGTTAGGCGTTGCCGTTGAACAGGCCCGTGACCGAGCCGTTCTCGAAGACCTCGCGGATGGTGCGGGCCAGCAGCGGCGCGATCGACAGCACGGTCAGCGTCGGGAACTTCTTGTCCTCGCTGATCGGCAGCGTGTTGGTGATGACGACTTCCCTGGCGCCACAGTTGGCGAGGCGCTCGGCGGCCGGATCGCTGAGCACACCGTGGGTGGCCGCGATGATGACGTCGCCCGCGCCGGCTTCCTTGAGGACCTTCACCGCACCGGCGATGGTGCCACCGGTGTCGATCATGTCGTCGATCAGCACACAGGTGCGGCCTTCGACGTCACCGACGACGCGGTTGGACTTCACCTGGTTGGGCACCAGCGGGTCGCGGGTCTTGTGGATGAACGCCAGCGGCGTGCCACCGAGCGCGTCGGCCCACTTCTCGGCGACCTTCACGCGGCCCGCGTCAGGGGAGACGACCGCGAGGTTGTCCGACGGGTAGTTGGTGCGGATGTAGTCCGACAGCTGCACCAGCGCGTGCATGTGATCGACGGGGCCGTCGAAGAAGCCCTGGATCTGATCGGTGTGTAGGTCGACGCTGATGATGCGATCGGCGCCCGCGGTCTTGAGCAGGTCGGCGACCAGGCGGGCCGAGATCGGCTCGCGGCCGCGGTGCTTCTTGTCCTGGCGCGCGTACGGGTAGAACGGCAGCACCGCGGTGATCCGCTTGGCCGAACCGCGCTTGAGCGCGTCGATCATGATGAGCTGTTCCATCAGCCACTGGTTGAGCGGCGCGGGGAAGCTCTGCAGCACGAAGGCATCGGAACCGCGGACCGACTCCTCGAACCGGACGAAGATCTCACCGTTGGCGAAGTCACGCGCGGTCTGCGGGGTGATGTCGACGTCGAGTTCCTTGGCGACCTGCTCGGCCAGCTCAGGATGTGACCGGCCGGCGAAGAGCATCAAGTTCTTCTGGTTGTCGATCGAGAACGCGGTCACTGCTGGTTGCCATCCTTTTGCTCGATTGTCTTCGAAGACGTCTCGTCTGCCGCGATGGCTTCCGCCGCCGCGCGCGCCGCAGCGGTTCCTGGACGGTAGCGCTGCACCCAGTTTTCAAAAGTGCGCTGTGGCCCACCCGACACAGCAAGTGCACCCGGTGGAACGCTTCTGCGCAGTACAGTACCCGCACCCGTATAGGCGCCGTCACCCACGGTGACCGGCGCGATGAACATGGTGTCGCTACCTGTTCGCACGTGGGAACCAACCACGGTGTGGTGCTTGTTCACTCCGTCATAGTTCACAAAAACGCTGGAAGCGCCGATGTTGCTGTGCTCACCGATCGTCGCGTCGCCGACGTAGGTGAGGTGGGGCACCTTCGAGTGCGCGCCGATCGAGGCGTTCTTGGTCTCGACGAACGCGCCGAGTTTGCCTTCCTCGCCCACGACGGTGCCGGGGCGGAGGTAGCTGAACGGGCCGATGGACGCGCCGTCGCCGATCTGAGCGTGCGTCCCGTGCGTTCGGATCACACTCGCGCCGACTCCGACGAGCACGTCGGTGAGCGTGGTGTCGGGCCCGATCTCGGCGTCCTCGCCGATCTCGGTGCTGCCGAAGAGCTGGGTACCGGGCCGAAGCACGGCGTCGCGCCCGATCCGCACACTCGCGTCGATCCAGGTGGTCGCCGGGTCGATGATGGTGACGCCCGCGCGCATGTGGCGTTCGAGAATGTAGCGATTGAGGGTGGCGCCCGCCTGGGACAGCTGCACCCGGTCGTTCACGCCGGTGACCTTGTTCGAGTCGACCAGTCGCGCGCCGTGCACGGGGCGACCGGCCTCGCGGGCCAGTCGAAGCACGTCGGTGAGGTAGAGCTCGTGCTGAGCGTTGGCGGTGGACAGCCGCCCGATCATGGTGCGCAGTACCGACGCGTCGAACGCGTAGACGCCGGAGTTGACCTCTTTGATCTTGGCCTGTTCGGGGGTGGCGTCGGCGTGCTCGACGATCTCGGCGAGCTGGCCGTCGTCGTCGCGCACGATCCGGCCGTAACCGTTGGCGTCGTCGGGCACGAAGGTCAGCACCGTCACGGCGGGCCGTTCGGCGTAGCTGCGGTGCTCGTCGAGCAGCGCGGACAGCGTATGCCCGTCGAGCAGCGGCACATCGGCCGAGGTGACGAGAAGGTCGCCGTCGAAGTCCGCGGGGATCGAACCCAGTGCGCACTGCACCGCGTGTCCGGTTCCGAGCTGCTGCTCCTGCACCGCGCACACGATCTCGCGGCCGAGTTCCTTACCCACGTCCGCGACGGCGGCTCCGACCTTGTCCCGGTCGTGCCCGACAACGGTGATCAGGTGGGTCGGATCGATCTCGACGGCGGCGTGCAGCGCGTGCGAGAGCATCGACCGTCCTGCTAACGGGTGCAGCACTTTCGGAGTCTTCGACCGCATTCGCGTTCCAGCACCTGCTGCGAGAACGACGACGGCGGTCTGCGGTGGCATGGATCTCCCTCGGCTGCCTGTCAGCGAGTGCTGTGGCGGGTTCGGTCGGTAGATGGTGCGGGCCGACGATACGTCACTGTGTGTCCGTGTGCTCCGCCGCCAGGACTCGAACCTGAACTATCTGAACCAAAATCAGAGGTGCTGCCATTACACTACGGCGGATCGCCACACCAGTGGGCTCTCGGAGCCCACCACTGTGCTACGGCACGCCAGTGATCCTCGCACACGATCCCGCCCTCGGGCGAATCTTGTGTACGCCTGTCGCGTCCGTGCTCGGATGCCGTTGTTAGCCTTCTGGAACGCACGTACTGATTTCTCGTGAGTCGAAACGCGGAGAGGCGGGGGCACGCATGTCGTCCAGTGAGCCGGGGCGGGCCACCAGGCCCAGGATGACGGGTACGCAGCGCAGGCAGCAGCTGATCGAGATCGGTCGCGCCTTGTTCGCGGAGCGGGGGTACGACGCGACATCGATCGAGGAGATCGCGCAGCGAGCGCAGGTGTCGAAGCCGGTGGTCTACGAGCATTTCGGTGGCAAGGAGGGCCTCTACGCGG
>NZ_JBHWZY010000072.1:0-13938 GCF_042727815.1 Nocardia sp. NPDC060220 | reverse complement strand
GATGGCGCCGACCTGCTGCGCTTGGCGCGGCATCGGCGTGATCCCCGACAGCGGCTGGCGGCTCTCGGAACGCTACCGCGCCTACGACGCCGAGCACCGGTTCGCGGTCACCGACCTGCACACCGCCGAGTCCTCGATCTGCCGCTCCGGCGAGGTCCTCCAGGGACTGATCAAGCCGCACGAATGCGCCGCTTTCGGCAAACAGTGCACCCCACGAAACCCCTTGGGAGCCACGATGGTCTCCTCCGAAGGTGCCTGCGCGGCCTACTACCTGTACCGACGCCTCGACCTGCCCGCGGAGGTGGCTCATGCGTGAGGACAACGCGGCGACCGGCCTCGACATGGACAGCTGGGTGTGCCCGATGCCGCTGCGCGACTCACCGACCATCGTGATGGGCCACGGTGGCGGGGGAGCGATGTCGGGCGAGCTGATCGAGCACCTGTTCCTGCCCGCGTTCGGCTCCGCCGCCGAAGCGGGCATGGGTGATTCGGCGGTGCTCACCCTCGACGGCGTGCGGTTGGCCTTCTCGACCGACTCCTTCGTCGTCAAACCGCTGGCTTTCCCCGGCGGGTCGATCGGGGACCTGGCCGTCAACGGCACCGTCAACGATCTGTCCATGGCAGGCGCGCGGCCGATGGTGCTGTCCACGGCGTTCATCCTCGAAGAAGGCACCGCACTCGCCGAGATCGCCAGGGTCGCCGAGGCTGTCGGTACTGCCGCGCTCGCGGCCGGGGTCAAGCTGGTCACCGGCGACACCAAGGTCGTCGACTCCGGCCACGGCGACGGCATCTTCATCAACACCGCGGGCATCGGCATCGTCGACGCCGGCGTCGACATCCGCCCGCAGCGCGCCCGTCCCGGTGACGTCGTGATAGTCAGCGGTGACATCGGGGTGCACGGCGTCGCCGTGATGAGCTGCCGGGAGGGCCTCGAATTCGGCACCACCGTCTGTAGCGACACCGCCCCGCTCAACGGCCTGGTCGCCGCGATGCTGGCCACCGGCGCCGATGTGCACGTGCTGCGTGACCCGACCCGCGGCGGGGTCGCGGCGACGCTCAACGAGATCGCGGGTGTCGCGAAAGTCGGTGTGGCACTGGATGAACGGAAGCTGCCCGTGCCGGAGGCGGTCCGGGACGCGTGTGGGCTGCTCGGGCTCGATCCGATGTATGTCGCCAACGAGGGCAAGCTCGTCGCCTTCGTCGCCTCCGAAGACGCCGACCGGGTGCTCGCGGCGATGCGCGCACATCCGCTGGGTGCTCGTGCCGAAGCCATCGGTGTGTGTGTCGAGGACCATCCGGGCATGGTGGTCGCCCGCACCGCCCTCGGCGGTACCCGGGTGGTGGATCTGCCTGCCGGAGAACAACTGCCGCGGATCTGCTGACAGGAGGCGCGATCATCGACGGGACCGAGATGTTCGCCCGCTACGCCTACGCGCCCAACCGGCTCGGCTACTGCGGTCCCGCCGACGCGCGGGCGCTGCACAACGGCTCGGCCGCCGATATCCGCGCGCTGGCCCGCCAGTTCTCCGGAGCCTGGCCCTACCTGCGGGCGATGTCGAGACTGACCGGCATCGCCGATCCGCTCGACGCGCGCCTCGTCGAGTCCTATTGGCTCGGTGGCGGGATCGGCGCCGACCTCGACGCCGGCGCGTTCACGACCGAACTGCTCGCGATCATCGCGCCGATGGCCGGACACTACTGGTCGTATCTGAACGCCGATCTTGCCGAGGAAGCCGCCGCCAACCACGGATTCCACGTGTTCGGCGTGTATCCGTGGACCCGCCTGCTGGGACGTGGCGCCGACGAGCACCCGATCCGCATCCTGGACAGTTGCCGTATCACCTGGGGCACCGTGGTGGCTCGCGAAGGCGGGGCTGCTTCCGTCCGCTGTCGGCGGTTGGTCTCGGACGGTCCGCTGCTGCGGTTGTCCGGTCCAGCGCTATGGCGCGCCGAGGTCGACGACGATCACCTCGCGACGGAGGTGGCCGTCGGTGACCAAGTCGCCGTGCATTGGGGGCGCGTGTGTGGCCGCCTCGATTCCGATCAGACGCGGGCATTGGCCACCAGCACCGCACGGCAGTTGCGGGTGACCAATCGTCGGTTGGCCGACACCGCGCGTGCCGCTCCGCGATAGAGAGCATCGACGGGTCGAATCGCATGCGGTGGCTACCGAGCTCGGGATCAGCCGAACGACCAGCTACCGAGGATCCCTCGTCCGCCTCGGCGAGAGCTTCCTGTACGGCAGTTGGTTCGGTTGCGCTCTGGATTTCCGATATCGCCTCAGTTACGTTGCCGCATCGTTGCGACGACGGCGTTCGTCCTGGACGGTGTGTGGGGCGGCGGACCCGTAGGGTCGGTCTCGCCGAGATCGTCTGGAGCCGAGGAGGCTGGTGGGTATGCCCAAGTACTTGTGGCGAGTCAGCTATCTCCAAGAGGGGGCACAAGGTCTATTGGCACAGGGCGGTAGTGCGCGCCGTGCGGCCATCACGGAGATGGTGGAGAGCGTGGGTGGTCGGGTGGAAGCTTGTTATTTCGCGTTCGGCGAGGACGACTTGTTCGTCATCGGTGATGTCCCGGACGATGTCTCAGCCGCAGCGCTCGCGATTCGAACTGCGGCCGCTGGTGCCGCCGTGTCGCACACAGTGGGTCTGCTCAGCCCCGAGCAGATCGACGAAGCGATAGCTAGGGACGTTACCTACCGGCCGCCGACGTAAGTTCCGCCGCGTGACGATCACGTTCTGCTCAGCACGACCACGATGCTCCGGGTGGTAGCGGGAAGCATGATCTCAGCGCGACGTGCCGACCAGCCTTGTGCGCGTCGATGCCGACCAAGCGGGCGCGCCCGCGTAGCAGTCCCACTGCGCGAGACTTCGAAGCTGCGTGGCTCAGTCCGCTGTTAGCGTGCGAGAGATGAAACGTGTTACTGCATCGCTCGTCGTCGGTGTCGCGGCCGCGCTCCTAGCGCCATTGCCCGCCGCGGACGCCGACACCGGTTCGTCGTCTTTGTCCGGCGGCGGTTCGTCCTCGTTGTCAGGCAATCAGTCCGAATTGCCGCCGTACGCGCAGTGGATCGGCGAGATCACCCCCGTCGTGGCCGAGGCGAAGACCTACCTTGCCGGTCGGCTGCCCGGCGCGATACGGCCCGCGATCGTCTTCGACATCGACAACACGACGCTGGAAACCTCCTACAACACCGGCCTGATCATCCCGGCGATCCAGCCGGTGCTCGGCCTGGCGACCTGGGCGAAACAGAACGGCGCCGCGATCATCTTCGTCACCGGCAGGCCTGCCTTGGTAAACACTTATTCGCAGGCGAACCTGACCTCGGTCGGCTACCCGGTCGACGCGCTGTACGGCAGCGCGCCGACCACACTGTCGGCGGGCAATTCCGGCTTGGCCGAGTACAAGACCGCGAGCCGGGCCGACATCGAGAGCAAGGGCTACACGATCGTCGCCAATTTCGGCAACAGCCCCTCGGACCTGTCCGGCGGGCATGCCGAGCGCACCTTCAAGTTCCCGGACTACAACGGCGCACTGAACTGATCCGCCTGGGTAGTCGTAAAGCCACAAGTGGCGCGCTCGATGGGCCGTCAGGCGCGATCCCAAATCGGAAGGACCAATGTTCTCACTCACCAGCCCTTCGTCCGAGCCCGCCTCACAGCGCTTCACCCGGCTTGCACTCGGCGGTGTCATGTCGGTTGCCGGCGTCTCGCACCTGACATTCGCGCGCAGTGATTTCCAAGCGCAGGTGCCCGACTGGTTCCCCCTCGACGCCGACCTCACGGTGCTCGGCTCCGGTGTGGCCGAGATCGGATTCGGCCTCGCGCTGTTGGGCCTGCCACGCAAGCGGCGAATAACCGGGATCGCACTTGCCGCGTTCTTTATCGCCATCTTCCCGGGCAATATCGCCCAATACGTCGAGGGCACCACCGCGTTCGGCCTCGACACGGACGCCAAACGCCTGCTCCGCTTGTTCGGTCAGCCCGCGCTGATCGCCGCGGCGCTGTGGGCGGCCGGACTGCCGGAGCGCGCCGAGCTCAACCAGAAGTGACGGGCGCGCCGGACGTGGACATGATCGCCAAACGCGCAGCAGGCGGATACGGCGCGGGCGGGCCGCGGGTCGCTTTCCGGCCGTGTGCAGACCTCGAATCGCGACGCATGCAACACCAGCCGCGAATCGGCAGGTCCGTGCCCGAGACCACTGCCGAGTCGGCGGTGAGGTGGGGAGTACGGAGGTGGTGAACAACGAAGCCACTGCGACCTTGCCGGTGTAGAAGGCGGTGTCCTGCCCGGTTTCGATTGTGGTGTGGACGGTTTCAGCGGCGACAATGAGGCGCCACGGCGTCGACGTGCCCGGCCGAGTCCGTGTGCTCGCGATCCGGCACGACACCGCAGACATCAACGTCGGCACGGCGGGCTGTCGCGGTGTCGTCCACGACCAGCGCCGCTGGGTGGGCTGCGTCAGCACACGCTGAATCGAGCGCTGCAGCATCGATCCCGGAAATCGTGGACGTGTCCCTACCTGCGGTGGGAAGCTCGAAGGAGCCGGATCCCGACCCGAGGGAGCAGCGACATGGTGGACCGGACAAACGCGGCGCAGCGACCGGAGAGCATCCGGAACGTGGCGTTGGTCGGCAGCAGTGGTGCGGGCAAGACGACGCTGGTGGAGGCGCTGGCGTTGGCGACCGGGACGGTGAACCGCGCAGGCCGCGTGGAGGACGGAACATCACTGTCGGACTACGACGAGGTCGAACGGCGACAGCACAGATCTGTGCAGGTGTCGGTGGTCCCGGTGACGTGGGGCGAGGTGAAGGTCAATCTGATCGATACTCCGGGATGCCCGGATTTTGTCGGCGAACTGCGGGCCGGGTTGCGGGCGGCGGACGCGGCCCTCTTCCTGGTGTCGGCAGCCGATGGAGTGCAGGGTGTAGCGGGGCCTACGCGGGAACTGTGGGCCGAATGCGCGCGGGTGGGGATGCCGCGGGCGATCGTGATGACACATCTGGACACGGCGCGGGCGGAGTACGCGGAACTGGTGCAGACGTGTCAGGCACTGCTGACCGGGGGAGCGAGCGACACAATCCTTCCCCTGCACCTGCCGGTCTACGGGCAGAAGACTCCCGATGGGCACCGGCCCGCGATCGGACTGCTGGAACTGCTCGAGCGACGTGTTGCCGACTATCGCAGCGGGAAACGGGTGCGCACCGAACCTTCCGCGGAACAACTCGCGGTGATCGACCCGGCCCGCGATCGGTTGATCGAGGCGATCATCGCCGAGAGCGAAGACGAAACGCTCATGGACCTCTACCTCGACGGCGAACCCGTCGAAGTCGACACCCTGATCGGCGACCTGGAACGAGCCGTGGCGCGCGGAAGCTTCCATCCAGTGCTGTTCGCGGCACCGGCAGCTGAGGAAGCGGAGCAGGGCTTGGGCGTGCTCGAACTGCTGGAACTGATCACAGCAGGGTTCCCGACACCGATCGAACACCCGCTGTCGGCCGCGCCGCGCGGCGACGGCACCGCGCCCATCGCATTGGACTGCGATCCGGCGGCCGAACTCGCCGCGGAGGTCATCCGGACCTCGTCGGACCCGTACGTGGGACGGGTATCGCTGGTGCGGGTGTTTTCCGGCACGCTGCACAGCGAGGACACCGTCCGCGTCTGCGGACCCGAGCACGATGCCGACGACCGGGTCGGCGGGGTCACCGCGCCGTTGGGGAAGCAACAGCAGACACTGACCGAGGCCGTCGCCGGCGATATCGCGTTCGTGAGCAAACTCGGCCACGCGGAAACCGGCGACACCCTCTCCGGCACCGGGAAACCCCTGCTGATCGAGCCGTGGCAGCTGCCGGAACCGTTACTGCCTGTGGCTGTTCGGGCGCAGGGCAGGGCCGATGAGGACAAGCTCTCGCAGGGTCTGACCCGGCTCGTTGCCGAGGATCCGACCCTGCGGCTGGAAAACAACGAACACACCCATCAGCTGGTGCTGTGGTGTCTGGGGGAATCCCACCGGGACGTCGCCCTGGAACGGTTGCGCGGGCGGTTCGGGGTGCGAGTGGAAGTGGAACCGTATCGGGTGGCGTTACGGGAGACGCTCGCCGCGGAAGCCGAGGGGCACGGCAAATTGGTCAAGCAGTCCGGCGGGCACGGGCAGTACGCGGTGTGCCGCATCCAGGTGGAACCGCTGCCTGCGGGGGCGGGATTCGAGTTCGTCGACCGGGTGGTCGGTGGGGTAGTGCCGCGGCAGTTCATCGGGTCGGTGGAGAAAGGGGCACGGGCGCAGGCCGCGCGCGGGGTCACTCCCGGATATCCGCTGGTGGATGTGCGAGTGACACTGATGGACGGGAAAGCGCACTCGGTGGACTCCTCCGACGCCGCCTTCCAGACCTCGGGTGCGCTCGCCCTTCGTGACGCGGCGAACGCGTCTGGGACCCTGCTGCTCGAACCGGTTGCCGCGGTGCGGGTCACGGTCCCCGACGACCAGCTGGGCGCCGTCCTCGGCGACCTGTCCACCCGGCGCGGACGCATTCTCGGCACCGAGCAGGCCGATACCGGCTTCACCCATATCCGGGCCGAGGTACCCGAACTCGAACTGAGCCGGTATGTCATCGACCTGCGATCGCTCACCCACGGGGCGGGGTCGTTCGCCCGCGGGTATTTGCGGCACGAGCCGATGCCGACCGGGGTCGCCGAAAGGGCACGCAAGGAAATCGCCGAGGCGTCGGCCTGAATCGCCGGGGCGATCGTGCAGAGCTGGTCTCCTCTACGGGCGCCGCCGATTGCTAGATGCTTTCGAGTTCGGGCGATTTCGCTGGAGCCCTGAGTGCACAGGTCAGATGAGAAGAACCACCGAGCTCGGTCGGGGTTTCATCGCCGGTATCGACCTGGCGCAACGTGTGCGGCATGGTGCGGGCGGCATCAGCGATGATGTGGGCGTCACGGGCAACCCCCCGAAATCAGGGGGTTTCGATCCATGTCTAAATACTTGTGTTTCACACTAGGCTCGCTCGCATGCTCGTGAAACGCTTTGCTGCCCTTGCCATCGCGGTCGCCGCGTTCGGCGCCGCCTCCACCGGACTCGCCATCGCCGTGCCCGAAACGCCGACGCAGCCCACCATCAGCCACACCGACGCAGCCGAACCGGTCGTCCTGCAGACCGGCTCGGCCGTAATCGATCTACTCGCGTACATCGCGGCGGGCTGCATCGGCAGCTGGAGCCCGGCCCCGCCCGCGCACTGCGTCTGACATCGACCAGGCGGGCCCGTCGGACGATCCGCGGGCCCGTTCCACTGAACGCGCGCTCATGCCGATTATGTAATGTCGGGTAGGGCCTGCTCGAGCTGAGTCCTATGGTCTGGGGATGGCCCTCGATGCTCGGTACCAAGCAGTTCCTTACGAACCGCTGCTCGAACGCGCGATGCGTGATCGTGAGGCCGCCGAGAACGCGATCCAGTTTTTCAGCAGCTTGGCTACCAGCGATGGTGCCGATTCGCAGTACTGGAATGACCCGATCTGGGCGGAGCTGGCCCCGGTCGCTCGTCAGATCGTGAGGCAGCGGCCCGACATTCTCAACCGGACTTTCTCCACGCGGGCGTGGGACGCGGCGTACTGGTTGCTTGCGCCCAACCGCCGGAAGCAGGAAGAACGCAATCCAGTCGGGTTGGCCGAGATCGCAGTATTCGGGGCGGAGCCCCTCGCTTCGGGTGCGACTGCGGGGCAAGGGAATCCGCTTCGGTTTGTGCGTCCGACTACTGCACGAACCATAGCTGACTATGTAGAGAACAATCTGGCGACTGCTTCACATCTGTTCGACGCTGAAGCGATGGAAGCATCCGGTGTCTATAAAGGACCGTGGGATCGCGACTACCATCTCGATCAGCTGGCCCAGTATGCCGAATTGTACCGACTTGCCGCCGACCTGGACGAATGCGTACTGGTAACACTCGACTGAACCAGCAGCTCGGTCAAGCGATGTGTGCCGCGATCGACTCACGACCGGATGCCTCCTGATGCCTGGACCCGCGCGGCCTGAGGTCGTGACGAAAGATCAACAGCACGACATGATCTCGAAAGCCTGCATCGGTGGAACGTCCGCACTTGCCGAGTTGAGCGTGGTTTGACGGGCGGGAGGCGCGGTGCGCCGGATCGAGGCTTGGGCAAGATCTGGCCTGCGGAGCTGATCGCATCGGTGAACAGCGATTTCTTCGTGCCAGGGCTGGCAGGGTGGGAGCGGGGATCGCGGGGCACGCTCATTCTCTGCCCCTCGGGCCGCATTTCTGATAACAGCCGGATCGCCGAGCCCGCGACCGGATGGGCAGTCGGATTCGTGGTGTGCTGGGGGATGGTGATGCCCGTGAAGGGATCTTCGCATACTTTGATATGCGCACCGTCGACTATATGACGGGGCGATCCTGATACCGAGCGCAAGATGGGAGAACGTATGACTGTCGAGTTCCCGCATCTCGACCTGTCCGCGGACGAGGTACTGACCACGACCCGGTCGGTGCGCAAACGTCTCGACCTGGATCGGCCGGTGCCGCTGGAGGTGGTCACCGACGCATTGGAGGTAGCGCTCCAGGCGCCGTCGGGCAGTAACCTGCAAGGCTGGCATTGGATCGTGCTGACCGATCCCGAGCCCAAGAAGATCGTGGCGGAGTACTACTGCAAGTGCTACACCGCCTACGCTGCGGCGGGTGCGGCCGTGCGGCAGGCGAAGCCGCCGAAGGACGCCGATACCGCGGAGAAGGTGGCTTCGAGTGCGACCTATCTGGCGGAGGTGATGGAGCAGGTACCGGTGCTGGTGATCGGTGCGATCCACGTTCCGGGTGGGCAGATGCCGGAGGGGAACCAGGCCGGTCTGTGGGGTTCGCTGCTCCCCGCCGCCTGGAGCTTCGCGCTCGCACTGCGTGAGCGCGGCCTCGGGTCTGCGTGGACCTCACTGCATCTGGAGTACGAACGAGAGGTCGCTGAGGCGCTGGGAGTTCCCCCGAGTATTCGGCAGGGCGTGCTCTTGCCTGTTGCCTACACGAAGGGCACCGACTTCAAGCTCGCCAAACGCGCCCCGCTCGACACGGTACTGCACGTCAACAAATGGTAGTGCTGAGTCGATTCGCCCGCAGCTTCGTCTACGCCGACGGTCGAGAAGCTCTACTCGGCAGCGGCGGGTAGATAGGTCTGTCTTTCTGGACTGCGCAACACGTTCACTCTTGCGGTCTCGGTCCGCTGTTCTGGACACTGTTCGGCGGCGTTGACCTCGACGCTGTTGACTTCGGTGGCGGGGCCCGAGCCAGGCTCGGAACCCGTAGGCTCGATCGGTCCACGCCCCCTCGACCTCTGCGACGCCGTGCTGTGGTCGGGTCAGTGCGTCACGGCGTCGGCGGAGCGGTCACCGAAGGGATGTCGCCAGGTGCGGCGTGCGCTCGCACTACGCGGTGTCTTCGCGAGCACGGTCCCCTTCTCCTTCGGTTCGGCCGAAGGACGGAAGGTCCGCCCGCTCGTGCCGGTGCGACGGGCGAGCCGAAGATCGGCCTTGGTCTGACGCAGGCGCTGCGACGAACGGTGCGCGCCGGCGGTGAGCAGGACCAGGCCGAGCATGCCGAGGGCTCCGAGCACGACTGCCCACAGGAACAACGTGCCCGACGTTGCGGTGATGTGGTAGCCGAGCAGGCTGAAGTCGTCGCTGAGCGTGTGGGCGGGTCCGCTGTTGCTCAGCACGCCCGCCGTGCCGATCACCACCGCGGCGATGAGCAGGACCAGGCCGAGGAAAACAATCATGACAGTCTCCGAATCCGGTTACACCGGTATACGTGTGGTGCCGCCCGCCCGCCGGCCGCGTGCGAGTCGAGCCGATGAGCGGACCGACGATCGTGATGCCACGGTGCACAGCGAGCCGGCGTCACCGCCCTTCACTCCGTGGAATACCCCGATCCGAGCGGGCGACGCAGCTGCCGGGGCGCGATCGTCGAGATGTCACCGCTGGCGACCGTAAGGCCGGTCGCCGAAAGCCTCACCGCGGCTCCGCGATTCGGGGTGGTACCGGCAGGGTGCGGTCGGCGAACCGCCGCAGCACAAGTACCGCGAAGAGCCCGTTCAGCTCGAGCCCCTCGCAGCTGATGCTCAGCTTCGCCGCGCGGCACGGCGACGACCCGCGCACGTTGCTGCTCGTAGCGCCGGGCTGGGTGAAGACCGATCTGGGCGGCTCCAGCGCACGCCTGAACATCGACGAGTCCATGCCACGCCATGGGTGCGGGCTCGGATAGCGCCCCACAGAAACCCCGCACTTTTTGACCGGAATCAACGCGAATCCATGGGAATTCTTGAGAACGGTCGTTTCGTGAAAAAGCCTGGTGCTGAGTACTATTGGGCACTGATGGGTATGTTCTGGACAATTGGAACCCGCGCCAGGTTGCCGCAGATTCAAATCCTGTGAGTCTGATAGGGCAACACTTCTGTTCGGGTCAGGGCTGTTGTCCACCAATGTGCTGTACTGCAACGCTGCTGTTCGCCATCAGTTCGAACCTGCTGGTGTGAGGTCGGGATGCCTCGCGCGGGGTGGCGACGAAGATCTGTGCGGTTGCGGGCAGTGCATCGGCAACGAGAAGCGGGGGACTCGCCGGCGGCGGTCCGGTCGTTGTCGACGGGCAGCAGGTTGGGGTGTCTCGCAGAACTGAGATCCGCGCGGCCTCTCGCTGGTACATCTTGCAGACGAAGAAGGCCCCGATCGGATGATCGAGGCCTTCTTTGCGTGTCCGGAGGGGGATCATTCGCTATCCACAGTGGTCGACCTGCGGAAGCTCTGAGTGTCGAGCCCGTTGCGTCATAGGCTCGCGCAACGGGCTCGCCTCCGACTGCCCCGAGCTCGACACGGGTGGGGTGGTTTCGACGTCGTGTTGTGCGAGCCGGACGGATAGCGACCGGCAGGCCGAATGCCCAGGCCGGGGTGTCGGTGGTTGATCTGGCCACCGATAGACATTCCTTCCCAGCAGTCAGCCGTTCTGCGTGGGCGTTCAGCCACGGCACCGACGGCGATGCCGCGGGGCCCCGCGTAGGCGAGTTCGAACCCGATCCTGGCTGAGTAGTGGGAAGAACGCGAGGTGGACGGTGGGAACCGCAACCGGCGAACTGCACGAACAAGATCGCTGCACCGATTCGGCCTCGAAGCGACCTGTCTTTCGACGAGGGCCGGCCAGGTTCTCGACCGAATTCGAATTCGAAGCCGGGTACCCGGATCTCGGCGCGCGTGATGGGCACGGTTGCCGGGTAGGTTGTGGGTGGGGGTGGTTCGAGGTGGGGATCGTTATGTCGGTCGATGATGTCGCGCGATCGCGGTATCCGTTGTTGGCGGTGCCGCATTTCGGGTGGTTTTGGTTCGCCGAGTGTGTCGATCCTCGGTACCTACATCACCGCTCAAGTTCTGGAGATCCTCGCGCTGCGGCTTCGGCTTGGGCAGCCCATGAGTTGCTCAGTGACAGGCGGGCGGTCGGATGAGTCAGTACTACGAGATGGACGGGACCACACTGTGGAATCCCTCGAACGGCGTTTCGCGGCTGTTCTTGAACCATGTGGGATTCTTCGAGGAGGAACTCGGTGTTCCCTCGGGGATCGGCCCGATGGAATCGGACGTGTGTGAGGTCACTCCTGTTGTACTGGAGGTGTTTTTGGCGACCGTCCTAGCCTGGCGTGGCCGTACCGACCACGCTGTTGTGCAGGCGCTGTCTGACGGCTTTCTCGCCACATTGTTGGTCATATCCGAGCGGGCCGGCATCACCACGTCTTGGGATGCTCTGGGCGCCTGTGGAACGGGTGGAATGCATGACGTGCAGGTACCTTCGAGCCCACTGGCCAGCCAAGGCGGCGGGTTCGAATGGAGCGTCACTGTTCTTGAGCGTGCACGTCAGCTCGACAGCTTCATGGGCAGCTAGCGCGTCTGGCCGCACGGTAGTCGGCAGAAGCGGACGTTCGTGACCGTGCGATAAGCGGCATGAGGGGGCGTTTAGCAGCGCACACGTCCGGCCCGAGCTGCGCCGTCCGACTGGGCTTGATCGCCGATGGGGGAGCCCAGCCGTTCGTGCTCAGCGGACCGTCGGGGCTCGCGGCGTAACCGCCTCGCGCAGCTCGGCGGCGGTCCGGGCGATGAGTTCGGAGAAGGTCGCGTCCGGGTCGGCCAGCCAGCGGGACGTGGCGCGTCGGGAGATCGCGATCGCAATGTTGGAGATGAAGCTTGCTTCACCGGAATCGATGCCGCGGCGTTCGAGTGCTCGCGTCAGTGCGTTGGCGATGTCGGCGAGCTTGATCAGGTCGCGTTCGGCCAGTGCCGGGTTGGCGGCGATCACCCCGACGCGGCGCAGCAGGAACTCGCGGGAGCGAAAGACGTTGGTCGGCGGTCCCCAGCGCAGTCAGCAGCGCCTCGAACGGCATGAGGTCCGGGGCCGCCGTCTCGACCCGGGTGACGAGGTGGGCCGCGTCCTCACCGTCTCTGACTTCGCTGCCGCGGCCGAGCTGGGTGCCCGGGTAACCCACATCGAGATGCGCTACGACCTGCTCGACGAGTTCGCCCGGCTGGCCGGCGAAGGCGTCCTGGCCGTATCGGTCGCCCGCACCTACACTCTCGACCAGATCCACGAGACTGCCAAGCTCAGCCAGTCCCGTCGGTCCGGCGGCAAGCTCACGCTCGTCCTGTGACCGCCTTGCCTCCTGGCCAGGCAATCCCTCCGCCGCGATCGCGGCGACAGATTGCCGTCGTGCTCCAGATCTCCACATCGGCAGCATCGCACGGACGGTTGTTCCCCACCGGCAACGCTCGGCCCGACCACTGTCGCCTTCACCGCGGCGTGAGCGGACGTTCCTTCCGATGACGTCCTGACACCGGAGCGGTTGCACGCCAGGACTAATCGCCCCCTGATTCCCCCCGCCGAGTCGCCGTCACCGACCACACGAACCCGAACCGCATTACTCACCCATTCCGTCGCGGTCGCGTCGGCCGGGTCCTATCCGGCCAGACCCCGGAGCAGACCCTCCAGGTCGCGCTCGCCCGCGCGGGTCTGGGCGCCGTTCGCCATTCCGCCGCGGATCAATCGCTCGGCCGCGGGACGAGCGAACGTGCCCGCCCAGGCGAGGTGCTCGCGCAGCAGGCCCTCGCCGAGGTCCTCGGGGGCGACGGCACGCTTGGCCGCCGCGATCACCCCCTCGGGCAGGGCCGCGATGTTGCGGGCGAGGCGGTCGACGAGGTCGTCGAGCTCATCGGCGGGAACAGCCCGGTTGACCCAGCCGTAGCTCTGTGCGTTCTCGGCGTCGAACAGCTCGGCACCCAGCACCGCCTCCAGCGCGCGGTGCCGCCCGACTCGGGCGGCCAGATACTGGGTGCCACCACCACCAGGGACGATGCCCATGAGCGCTTCGATCTGACCGATCCCTGCGCGACCGATCGCCGCGAACGACATATCGGCGGCCGCAACGAATTCCGCTCCGCCGCCGCGCGCGATCCCGGCGAGTTTGACAATGGTCACCTGGGGTTGGTGCCGGAGCAATTCACCGAGGGCTTGGAAGACGTTGACGCCGTCAGGCAAATCGGCCGCGATTTCCGCGAAAGCGTTGGGTGTGTCGACCAGCGACATGTCGACGTGCGCGATGAAGAACTCCGGGTCGGCGCTGTCGAACACGATCACCCGAATCGAATCGTCGTCCCGGACTGCGGCCAGCAGGTTCCGCAGGTCGCTCATCAGGGCTACGTTCAGCACGTTGACCGGCGGGTTGTCGAGCGTGACGTAGGCGATGCCTGCCGCACGGCGCACTCGCAGGGTCGTGTAGGTGTCATGGTTCATGGAGATCTCCAATTCGTACCCGATAGGCATCTAGGTTCCTGATGCATACTTACCCTGCGGCGACGGGAGACCGGCGTCAATAACGCACTTTCAGCATCGTAAGGATTACGGAGGATAC
>NZ_JBHWZY010000071.1:0-13938 GCF_042727815.1 Nocardia sp. NPDC060220 | reverse complement strand
GTACATATCCTGAATAGGTGCCGTTCCGGGTGCTGGCCGACGTTCTCGCCGTCACCCACGTCGCGTTCATCGCGTACGTGGTCGCCGGTGGCTTCCTGGCGTGGCGATGGCCACGCACGATCGGCCTGCACGCACTGGCCGTGGCATGGGGCTTCGGCACCATCCTGATCGGCTTCGACTGCCCGCTCACCTACGCCGAAAACTGGGCGCGCAGGCAAGCGGGGGTGGGCGAGTTGCCCGCCGCCGGCTTCATCGACCACTACCTCACCGGGGTGGTCTACCCCGACAGCGCGCTCGGCGTGGTACGCGCACTGGCGGCGCTGGCGGTGCTCGTGTCGTGGCTGGGCTACGCGCGCCTGCACCAGCGCCGGCTCAGTTCACGTGCCGTGTGATCTCCTGCGCCACCGCGGCGTGCTGTTCGTCGAGGTAGAAGTGCCCGCCACCGAACGTGCGCAGGTTGAACGGCCCGTCGGTGACCGCACGCCACTGTTCGGCCTGGGCCACCGTGGTCGTCGGATCCTCGGTACTCACCAAGGCGACGACCGGGCAGCTCAGCTGTGCTCCCGGCCGACGCCGATAGGTCTCGACCGCCTGGTAGTCGGCCCGCACGGCGGGCAGCACGAGATCGGCCAGGCCCGGTTCGGTGCGCAGCAGTCGCACCGGTGCGGGATCGTTCGCCAGCCGCTCCAGCTCGTCGATGAGCGCGGTGTCCGATCCTCTGTGTAGCTGTCCGGTTTCGACGAATTCCGGTGCGGGACGACCGGAGACGATGAGGACGCGGGGCGGTTGCCCGGCGGCGGCGAGTCGCAGTGCGGTCTCGTAGGCCACGGTCGCGCCCATACTGTGCCCGAACAGCGCACGGGCAGGTCCCGGCTGCCGCGCGATGTCCGCGGCGATCCGGTCGGCGAGCAGATGCAGGTCGGTGATCGTCGGATCGCCGAGCCGGTCCTGCCTGCCCGGATATTGCACCGCCGTCACTTCGACACCGGCGCCGATGTGTCGCGCCAACTCCCGATAGAAGGTCGCCGATCCCCCGCCGGGCGGAAAACACGTCACCCGCCCGCGGGCCGCCGCCTCCGATCGCAGGATTCGAACCCACTCCGTCGCAGCCGTATTCACACCCACATCACACTCCTCACCCTCTCCACCGCAACTAGGCTGGTCGATGTGACCACCGCGCAGCAGCTCGTCCACGCCTACGAGACGGGACTGGGACTCCCGCCGTCGAGCGATGCCGACGTGCCGGATCCCGGTGCGCGGTTGGCGGCCACCCTACCGGTGTGGGCGCTCGCGGCGGGTTCGGTCGCGGCAGTGAGCGCGGCCGCCAACCGGGTCAGAGTCGCACGCGGCCTGCCCGCGCGCCCCGTTCGCCTCGATGCCGACCGGGTGACCGCGGCGTTCAGCAGTGAACGGTTGTTCCGGCGAGGCGGTAGCGCGCCCGCGTTCTTCGCCGAGCTGTCCGGCTTCTTTCCCTCCGCCGACGGATGGGTGCGCACCCACGCGAACTACCCACATCACCGGGAGCGCTTGCTGCGCGCGCTCGACCTCCCGGCAGCCGGTGACGCCGCCCAGCTCACCGCCCGGTTTTCCGCGATGAAGGGCGCCGAGATCGAAGATGCCGCCGCGGCTGTGGGCGCCATCGCGGCACGAGTCCGCACCGAGGGCGAATGGGCGGAAAGCCCGATGGGCCGCGCGGCCGCTCTCGGAGCATTGGTCGCCGTCGACGCACGCGACGCCCGCACATCCACCACATCGTGGCCAGGTGCGGGCGAGCGCGCCGCTACCGTCGAGCGACCGCTGACCGGCCTTCGCGTGCTCGACCTCACCCGCGTCCTCGCGGGCCCGGTGGCCACCCGAACGCTGGCCTTGCTCGGCGCCGACGTGCTGCGGATCGACCCACCGCACCTGCCCGAAATCGACTGGCAGTTCTCCGACAACTGCCAGGGCAAACGCTCGACCTTGCTCGACCTGCGCACCGACCTGGCGACCTTCGAGATCCTCCTCGACGAGGCCGATGTACTGGTCACCGGTTACCGCCCGGGTGCCCTCGCCGCGGCCGGTGTCCGCGCCGCCGGACGTCCCGGCTTGATCGAGGCCACGGTCTCGGCCTGGGGTACGAGCGGGCCGTGGGGCGAGCGACGGGGCTTCGACAGCATCGTCCAAGCGGTGTCCGGCATTTCGTTGCTCGAGGGAGCGCCCGATCGACCCGGCGCACTGCCCGCCCAGGCACTCGACCACGGGTCGGGCTACCTGCTGGCCGCCGCCGTCATGGATGCCCTGCTGGCTCGCGCCGACGACGGGTTCGGCCGCAACGTCCGAGTTTCCCTGGCACGCACCGCATCCTGGCTCCTGACCGCGGACGACCGCTGCCCCGGCCACCCCGCGCCGACACCGCCGGACCCGGCGTCGACCGTCACGCACAGCGAACTGGTCACGGCCGCACCGGCATTCGCCGACTACGACGACTACCGCTGGCCCGCACCACCCTACGGATCAGCGCAGCCGTTCTGGGTCGAAGCACCCGATCACTACCACCGCCCGTGACCAGCCGGGTCACTTCCCCGCGAGCGCCCGGATCGCCACAGTGAGCTGATCACCATCGACGGCCACCTCACCCGGGTCGAGCAGCCACAGCATCCCGAGCCCCTGGGCGATCACGAAATACATCCGCCCGATCGCCGCGGCCTGTGCCGCGTCGAGCTCGGGGTGGGCCGCCTGCACATGGGCACCGAGGTCGGCGAACGCCCCGGACAGCTGGTCGCCCAGCTGCGCTCGTGCGTCGTCGGAGCGCACGATCCGCACGATGTTCTCCAGGCTGGCCAGCATCGCCTCGTGATTGCCCGCGAACACCTCTGGCATCCCGTTCCACAGCAGTGCGAGCCCCTCCAGCGGTGACTTGCCGGTGCCCGCGGCGATCAGCTCGTCCATCGCATCGCCCATCCCGGTGCCGAGCGCCTCGCTCAACGCCTCGGTGACGAGGCGATCCTTCGACCCGAAGTGGTAGCCGATCGCGGCCAGGCTCACCCCCGCCGCGGCGGCGATATCACGCGCGGTCGCCTTCGCGACGCCGCGCTCGAGAATCACTTTGCGCGCCCCCGCCAGTAGGTCTTCTCTGTTTCCCATGCTCAGCAGCCTACCCGACCGTCTAAGACATTTGTTCTAGACATACGTGCCAATCTCTGTTAGACATATGTCTAAGACATTCGTACATCAGACGGGAACCACCATCATGAGCATCACCAGCACCCTCCACGTTCTCGTCTCCGGCGGCGGCATCGCCGGCAACGCGGTCGCACTCCAGTTGCTGCGCACCGGCATTCGCACCACCGTGGTCGAGCGCGCCGCGGTCCCCCGCCCCGGCGGCCAGGCCGTCGACCTGCGTGGCCCGAGCAAGGAAGCCGCTGAGCGGATGGGCCTGAGGGAGGGCATCGCCAAGTACCAGCTCGACGAGCGCGGCATATCCTACATCGACGGCGACGGCAAGATCTACGCCAGGATGGCGATGGAGGACTTCGACGGGCAGGGCGCCGTCGCCGAAATCGAGATCACCCGGGGCGACCTCAATCAAGTGCTCCTCGACGCGCTGGCCACCGCCGACAACGGTCAGCTGGACTACCGCTACGGCGAGTGGATCGACCAGGTCGTCCAGGACGACACCGGCGTGGACGTCACGTTCGCCTCCGGGGCCACCGAGCGGTTCGACCTGGTGATCGGCGCCGACGGCATCCACTCGGCGACGCGGCGACTGGTCTTCGGGCCCGAGGAGAAGTTCAGCACCAACCTCGGCGGCTACGGCGCCTTCTTCACCATGCCCAAGCCTGCCGATGTGGAGCCCGGCTGGTTCAGCATGCGCCTGGTACCCGGCGCCATGCTCGGCATCCGTCCCGACGCCGACCCGAGCACCGCCAAGGCGATCATCACCATGCGCACCGAGCCGGACCCCGCGCTGCGCCGCGACATCGACGCCCAGCGCGCGCTGATCAGGAAGACGATCGGCGACGCGGGCTGGCATGCTCCCGCCGTCCTCGCTGCGATGGAGACCACCCCCGACTTCTACTTCGACGAAGTCGCCCGCGTCGACGTTCCCGAATTGTCCGTCGGCCGCGTGACACTGATCGGCGACGCGGGCTACTGCGGCTCACCGCTGACCGGCATGGGCACCGCGATGGCCATCGTGGGCGCCTACATCCTGGCCGCCGAGATCGCGGCCACCCCGGACGATCTGGCCGCCGCGCAGCAGCGCTACCAGGACACGATCTCGCCGTTCCTCGACAAGGCCAAGGAGATCCCCGGTGGCGGCATGGCGATGATGATCCCGAAGTCCCCGCTGTTGACGCGGCTCGCCAAGACGAACGTGCGGCTGATGATGTCGCGCCCGATGCGTCCGCTCACCAAGAAGATCTTCTTCGGCCACACCGAGGAATTCGCCCTCCCGACCTACTGACCACCCGCAGACTGGCCGCGGACCTCGACAGGTCCGCGGCTACTCTCGATGACGTGCCGCAGAAGATCATCCTCGACGTCGATACCGGAATCGACGACTCCCTGGCCATCCTGTATCTGCTGGCCTGCGACGACGCCGAGATCATCGGCATCGCGGCCACCGCGGGCAACGTGGACGGCGCCCAGGTCGCGGCGAACACCCAGGCGATGCTCGACCTGGGCCGGGCACCCGAGATCGAGGTGGCGCTCGGTGCCCCCGAACCGCTTGCCGTGCCCTTGCGCACCACCGAGGACACCCACGGTCCGCAGGGACTCGGCTACGCCGTGCTGCCTGTGTCCTCGCGTGCGCTGTCGCCTCGATCGGCGGCCCAGCTCTGGGTGGACCTGGTTCGCGCCGCGCCGGGCGAGGTGATCGGCCTGTGTACCGGTCCGCTGACCAATCTCGCACTGGCCCTGCGCATCGAACCCGAGCTGCCGCGCCTGCTGAACCGTCTCGTCATCATGGGCGGCGCGTTCAACCACCCCGGCAATACGACGCCGACCAACGAGTGGAACATCCACGTCGACCCCGAAGCGGCCAAAGAAGTGTTCGACGCCTTCTCGGCGGCGCCACCGGAGCGCAGGCCGCTGGTGTGCGCGCTGGATATCACCGAGTCCATCGAGATGCTGCCCGAACACCTCGCCCTGCTCGCACAGGCGGCACGCAGCGCGCCGATCGAGCATGTCGGAGCGGGTGATCCCCCCGAATTCCGTTCGGCGGCCAGCAATCCGATCATCCGCTATCTCACCGACGCGGTGCGGTTCTATTTCGACTTCCACCACCAGTACGACCTGGGATATCTGGCCCACATGCACGACCCGTTCGCGGCCGCGGTCGCGCTCGACCCGACCTCGGTGACCACCCGCCCGGCCACCGTCGACGTGGAACTGGCCGGCACCATCACCCGTGCCACCACGGTCGCCGACTGGGCGGGCATGTGGGGCCGAGAACCCAACGCCGACATCGTGATCGGCACCGACCCCGCCGTCTTCTTCGAACGCCTCGTCACCCGCGTCGGCGCCCTGGCCCGCCGCCTCTACCCGGAGCAGTCATGACCGTAGACACTGTCGCCTACCTCGCCGACTTCCGCGCGCGCTACCAGCTGCCCGCGATCATCGACGTCCACACCCACTTCATGCCCGACCAGGTGATGCGCAAGGTCTGGGCCTACTTCGACACCGCGGGGCCACTGACGGGCCGGCCGTGGCCGATCACGTATCGCGACGACGAACAGGTGCGCCTGAAGACCCTGCGCGACTTCGGCATCCGGGCGTTCACCTCCCTGGTGTACCCGCACAAACCGGAGATGGGCGCCTGGCTCAACGACTGGACCGCCGAGTTCGCCGCACGGACCCCCGATTGCCTGCACACCGCCACCTTCTACCCCGAGCCGGACGCGCCACGCTACGTTCGCGAGGCCATCGACCGTGGCGCGCGAGTGTTCAAGGTGCACATCCAGGTCGGCGCGTTCTCGCCCTTGGATCCGCTGCTCGACCCGGTGTGGGCGATCCTGGCCGAAACCGGCACGCCCGTTCTGATCCACTGTGGATCGGGCCCCGCCCCCGGCGAATTCACCGGGCCCGCGCCCATCGCCGAACTCCTGCGGCGCTTCCCGACCCTGCGCTTGATCATCGCGCACATGGGGACCCCCGAGTACAGCGAGTTCCTCGACCTGGCCGAGCAGTACCCGCGGCTCTACCTCGACACCACCATGGTGTGGACCGATTTCAGCGAAGGCGATGCGCCCTTCCCGCCCGCCGAACGAGAACGCCTGCGCCGCTTCGCCGATCGCATTCTGTTCGGCAGCGACTTCCCCAATATCCCGTATCCCTACGCCGAGTCCGTCGCCGCGCTGGAACGCCTCGACCTCGGTGCGGAGTGGCTGCGCAAGGTCTGCCACGACAATGCGGCCCGGTTGTTCGAGCTCGACTGATCAGGCGGGGATCTCCATCCCCTCGGCCAGCAGCGGCCAGGAGTTCTTGAAGGCCTTCTGCCAGTAGCCCCACGAGTGGGTGCCCTGGGTCGACAGGTCGAAGGTCGCCGGAATGTCCAGTTCTTCCAGGCGATTCTGCAGGTTCTTGGTGCACCAGCGGGTCGTGGCCTCGATGACGCCGCCGACGACGATCTGGTTGGCCAACCCGACCGGGCCCCAGGTCACCAGGTGCGAGTCACCGAGCTTGTCGAACTCGCCGGGTAGTCCGTTGCCGTTCGAGACGTAGAGCTTGGTCCCGCGCAGGCCCTCGGCGTTGACGACAGGGTCGTTGGCCGCCCAGGCCGGATCGCCGGGCGGTCCGTACATGTTCGACGCGTCGCCGCCGCCGGTTCCGACCACGACATTGACGAACTGCCTGCCCACCGGGTCGCTGATCTGGGCGCAGCCGCTGTAGGCGGCCACGGTGCGGAACAGGCCCGGCTTCGCGATCGCGAGCTGTAACACGGAGGTGGCCGTCATCGAGTTCGCCGCGATCGCGTTGCGCCCCGTCGTGGCGAACATCGTGTCGACGAGCGTGGGCAGTTCGTCGAGGAAGAAGGTCCGCCATTTGTTCACGCCCAGCATCGGATCCGGCTCGCGCCAGTCGGTGTAGTAACTCCACGCGCCACCGATCGGCATGACGACGTTGACGTCCTTGCCCGCCAAGAAGTCGACGACATCGGTGTTCTGTTCCCAGGTGGCAGTGTCTTCGCCGCCGCCCGCGCCGTTCACCAGATACAGCGACGGCCGCGGCACCGACGTGTCGCCGGGGCGCTGAACCTTCACCGAGACCTCGCGACCCATGGCGGCCGAGTGGATCCGTACGGTCACCTGCCGACCGTCGATCGAGGTCACCTCGGCCCGCGAACCATCGATTGTGACGGTCTGATTCACCACCGCGACAATCGGTTCCGGCTCTTGCGCGTGCGCCCCGCTGACGCCCGTCATCGAGCCCACCACGACGAGCACCGCCGAAACCGCGCTGCGGCACCTCACCGATCCAACCTCCATGCGAAAACCGACCGCTCAGTGCGGCTCGTCACAATATCGGGCCGGATCACACTGTCGTTACCGGTTTCTTACCGATTTGTCACCGAACACAACGCCGATTCGGTGAATCATCGTGCCGCGACGGTGAATCGGGCCCGTCGATGAGCGGGCCGCTCCGCCTCGTCGAGCAATGCCACCGCGAAGCCCTCCATGGAGATCGCCGAGACGCCGTCCGCGTCGACCAGCAGTTCGTCGGCACCGACCCGGTAGTCACCGGTGCGCTCCCCCGGAATCAGATCAGCGGGCGGGCTCAGAAAGGTCCAGTCCGCCGCTGCGTCCGATCGGCACGCGGCGAGCTGATCGGCGCACGCCTGTGCGATCGCCGCGAGTTCGGCCGGGAACTCCGGGGTTCGGCTCAGCGGCGACGACCCGACTGCCGACGGCCCCACCAGCTCCGAACACCGCGATCCGCATGACCAATCCTCCTGCACGACAATCCGACTGCCTGACAGAGGGAATATATCTTAATGTTGACTTAGTTAACGATGACTTATCTCACTCTCGAGATATCAGCGGCCGATGACCTCTGCCGCGTAGACGGCGAGGCGAACACGGTTGTCGGTGCCGGTCTTGCCGAGCAGGTTGGCGATGTGGGTCTTGACGGTGCTGACGCCCAGGTGGAGCTGGTCAGCGATCTCCTGGTTGCCGTACCCCTGGGCCACGAGACGAAGGACGTCGAGCTCCCGTGGCGTCAGATCAGGAGTGCGGACCAGCGCCGACGGCGCCGCGAGCGCCCGATCGACCAGGCGGCGCAGCAGCGCGGGCGAGAACATCAGATCGCCCTCCACCGTGCGCCGGATCGCGTCGAGCAGCACGGCGGGCTCGGTGTCCTTGACGAAATAGCCCGCGGCCCCGGCCGACAGCGCGGGAAACAGGTGTTCGTCATCGTCGAAAGTGGTCAGCACCAGCACTTTCGCGCGTGGTGACGCGGCCAGGATCTGCCGGGTCGCCGCGACACCGTCGAGTCCTGGCATCCGCAGGTCCATCACGACCAGGTCGGGCGCGAGCTCGGCGTAGAGCCGCACCGCCGCGACACCGTCGGCCGCCTCCCCGACGACAGTGAGGTCGGTGGTGTCCTCGATGAGCATCCGCAGGCCCGCGCGCACAAGGCGCTGATCGTCGACCAGCAAGACCGTGATCACGACAGCCCCATTCCCCTCGTGGTGTCCGGCAGCCGAGCGCGCACTGTCCACGTCGCGTCGCCGTTCGCGACCGTACCGACGGTGAGAGTGCCTCCGGCGAGTTCGGCGCGCTCACGCATCCCGACGATTCCGTGCCCAGGAGGCGCCGCCGCCCCGTCGCGTCCGCCGTTGACGACTTCGATGGTGACCCCGCCTTCGCACCGGAGAATTGCGAACCGTACCGGCACATCACGAGCCGCGTGTTTCATCACGTTGGTCAGCGATTCCTGGACCAGACGCAACAGCGTGAGCCTGCTGATCGCGTCGAGTCCGCCGAGGTCGGTGTCGATTTCGGTCACGACAGTGAACCCGGCAGCACGAGCCCGAGCGAGCGCGGCCTCGACCTCGGTCGTGACCGCGTCGGAGTCGACCAAGGCGACCGTGCCGAGGGCCGGATCGCGCAGGGCGGCGAGCAAGCGGCGAATGTCGGCGAGCGCATCGGCCGCGGTGTCGCGCACATCGTCGAGCACCGCGACCACCCGCGGATCGGCTTCGCGCACAACATGTCCCGCCACCGAGGTCCGCAGCACGATCGAGGCCATGTGGTGAGCGACCACATCGTGGAGTTCCCGCGCCAGCGCGGCGCGCTCGTCGAGGCGGGTACGCGCTTGCGCCTCCTCGGCGCGCACGCGCAGATTCTGCGCCAGGTCACGCTGCCCCCGCAGGTACAACCCGAGCAGCAACGGAAGTCCCACGTATGCCGCGGCCTCGACGAGGGTCGACGCCCGCCCGATCGAGTTGTCGTGGAGGCCGACCCGCCCGAGCGTCACAGCCGCGGCCCAGCCCGCGGTCGACACCGCGACCGTCGACCACCGGTGGGTGCGCGCCACCACATCGACCAGGGCCACCGCGCCGAGGTACGGCGCCAGCCCGGACACTCCCCAGGCATCGGTGCGCAGCATCGGCACGGCCAGCGCCGACAGCGCGAGCGACACCGCGAGCGGCCACCGAGCGCCGGCCAGAAACACCACGGCCGCGGTCATCGCCAGCAGCCAGTAGTGCGGTGGCACGCGGTACTGGCCCGGGTAGGTGCTGGCCAGCAGCAACACCGGGATCAGCGCCAGCGGCAGCCACCGCAGCAGCCCTCGCCAGTCGCGGTGGGCGCGGATGTCGATCACGCCCCCACGGTAAGCGACCGAGTGGTTCGGACCGCGCGAGTAGGCGGTCGGCGCGCCCGTGCGAGAGCGGGCGCGATCCGCGAGGGGGCTCGATCGGCGAGCCGTTCTGGATCGGCTCGGGTACCAGGCGAACCGCGTGCGCGCAAGGGCCGCGCGGGTGGAATCCGGCGGACCGAGTCGGGCCGTTCGGCGGAGTCCCCGCCGCCGCCCCCGAACGAAGCTGGAGGTTCCCGCACAGAAGGAGCACACGTGGTCTCGCGACGAGGATTTCTCACCGGGCTCGCCCTCGCACCGGTGGCGTACGCGGCCGGGTGTTCGATCCGCCCCTCGGCACCTGATTCGGCACCCGGGTCGACGCGACCGTTGCCGATCCCACCGCTGGCAGCATCCACCACCGGCGCGGACGGCGTCCGCCGATTCACGCTGCGGGCCCAGCCGGGCACGACCGAGATGATCCGGGGCAAGCAGACCCCGACATGGGGGTACAGCGGTTCGGTCCTCGGACCCACCGTGCGGGCTCGACGCGGCGAGAAGGTGGCCTTCACCATCACCAACGACCTGCCCGAACCCACGTCGGTGCACTGGCACGGCATGCACCTGCCCGCGAAGTTCGATGGTGGCCCCCATCAGATGATCGCGCCGGGTGCCCAGTGGGCGCCGCAATGGACCGTGCAGCAGCAGGCCGCGACACTCTGGTACCACCCACATCCGCACGGCGCGACCGAAAAGCATGTCCAGCGCGGCCTTTCCGGCTTCTTCCTGATCGACGACGACGCGTCGGACGCCCTGGATCTGCCGAAAGACTATGGCGTCGACGACATTCCGCTGGTGATCCAGGACCGCCGGTTCACCGCCGACGGCGCCCTCGACGATTCCGACGCCACCGATGTCGGCCTGCTCGGCGACACGATCGTCACCAACGGCATCGCGAACGCCCACCTGCCCGTCACCACCGACCGGGTCCGGTTGCGGATCCTCAACGGCTCGTCGGGCCGGCTCTACCAGCTCGCCTTCGGCGACGGCAGAACGTTCCAGCTCATCGCCACCGACGGCGGTCTGCTCGCCGAACCCGTTGCGCTGAAGCGGATTCAGGTCAGCCCCGGCGAGCGTGTCGAGCTGGTGGTCGCCCTGAGTCCGGGCGAGAACGTCACGTTACGGTCGCTGCCGATCACCGAGCGCGCGGGTATCGACCGCGCGGGCGAGTTCGGTTTCGACGACACCCTCGACATCCTGACACTGCGTGCCGGCGCCACTGTGCGACCCTCCGCCGCACTACCGGCGACGCTGATCCCGATGCCCGCCCTCGCCGCCGCGACCACCCCACCGACCCGTTCGTTCGACCTCCAATGGTTCATGATCAACAATCGCCGCATGGACATGAATCGCATCGACATGACCATTCCCGTCGACACCACCGAAGTCTGGACGGTCCGCAACAAAGACAACTGGCCCCACAACTTCCACGTCCACGACGTCCAATTCCAGATCGTCGCCGTCGACGGAACACCGCCTCCCCCAGCTCTTTCCGGCTGGAAGGACACCGTCTACACGACCCCGGGCGCCACCTACACCCTGGCCATGCACTTCGCCGACCACACCGACCCCACCTATCCGTACATGTACCACTGCCACCTGCTCCACCACGAAGACCAGGGCATGATGGGCCAGTTCCTGGTGCTGGCCCCCGGGCAGCAACCCGCACCTGCGCTGATGGACATGGACATGGGAGCCATGGATCACGGCGGATCGTGACTACAGTCGAGGGATGGGCATCGAGTGTTCTGACATCGTTGCAACACCCCGATCCGACGTTTTCGCCTGGTTCGCCCGTCGCGGTGCGTTCACGCGATTGGCGCCACCGTGGCAGCCGGTCACCCTGATCTCCGAAGCCGATTCGCTGGCCACCGGGCGAGCGGTGCTCGGCCTGCCCGGCGGGCTGCGCTGGATCGCTCAACACGACCCCGAGCAGTATCGGCCGCCCGAGCGGTTCGCCGATGCCGTCGCGGCGGGCGGACCGGCCTCGTTGCCGGTCTCCCGGCTGTTGCCGTGGCAGCATATCCACGAGTTCGCCGAGGTCGACGCCACGCACACCCGTGTCATCGATCGGGTGCGGACGCCGATTCCGGAGTCGGTGTTGCGGCCGATGTTCGAGTACCGCTATCGCCAGCTCACCGACGATCTGGCGAGCCACCGCCGTGCGGCGCAGGCCGGCCTGCCGACCACGACGATCGCGATGACCGGCGCGTCAGGGTTGGTCGGCTCCGCGCTGAGCGCCTTCCTCAGCACCGGCGGCCACCGCGTGGTGCGGTTGGTCCGCCATCGCGCACAGCATCCCGACGAACGACAGTGGGACCCCGACGCGCCCGCCGCCGACCTGCTCGCCGACATCGATGCCGTGGTGCATCTGGCCGGGGCGTCGATCGCGGGCCGATTCACCGCCGCGCACCGGCGTGTGGTGGCTGACAGCCGCATCGAGCCGACCCGGCGGCTCGCCGAGCTGGCCGCGGCCTCGGGCGTCGAAACCTTCGTCAGCGCCTCCGCCATCGGTTATTACGGCTATGACCGTGGCGAGCAGGCGCTGACCGAGAAGTCCGAGCGCGGTGACGGATTCCTGGCCGATGTGGTCGAACAGTGGGAGGACGCGTGCGAGCCCGCCGCGGTGGGCGGAGTCCGGGTCGTGCGGGTGCGTACCGGCATCGTGCAGTCTCCGCGTGGGGGCACCCTGCGGTTGCTGCGGCCGTTGTTCGGCGCCGGTCTCGGCGGTCGGATCGGGGACGGCCGGCAGTGGTTGTCATGGATCGGTATCGACGATCTCGTCGATGTCTACCACCGCGCCCTCTGGGACGACACGCTGGCCGGTCCGGTCAATGCCGTTGCGCCACAGCCGGTTCGCAACAGCGAGTACACCCGCGTGCTGGCGCGAGTGCTGCATCGTCCGGCGCTGCTGCCGGTTCCGAGCTTCGGCCCGGCGGTACTGCTGGGCAAGCAGGGCGCGCGTGAACTCGCCGAGGCCAGTCAGCGGGTGACGCCGACCCAGCTGACGAAGGCCGGGCACCTCTTCCGGAGCGAGGATTTGGAGCAGACGCTGCGGCACCTGCTGGGGCGGACGGCGGGCTGACACGGTCCGGCGCCGGTCGTCGCGAGCGGACAATGCGTGTCAGCGCGTACGCCGACGTGGAAGTCGACTAGTTCCTGTATCGCATCGCCTGCGCATCGTTCGATGGTCGCCAGGTCAGATCGCGCGGTTGTGTCCAGCCGGGAGCGCGGTTGATCGGCGACACCGAGGCGCAAACATGATGTCCCCGAACGCATTCAGCGCAGCGCGTCGACCGCGGCCGTCAGGCTACCGATCCGCTCGACCGTGTCGGGCAACAGCACGGCGTCCCAGCCCGGCCCGCCGACGAGCACCCGGGCGCCGGACCCCGCGCAGGCGAGCACCGCCGAGGTCAACGCGGTCGACTCACGTTGCGACCACAGCAAAACCGAGGCCTCGTTCGAATGCCGGGCGAGCGCATCGGACAACGCGACCGTAGGCACGTCAGCGCCCAGCATGCGCGCACCGACCCCGGCCTGCGCCAAAGCGGCACGCAGCACATCGAGCGGGAGCGAATGCGTTTCGCCGCTGGTGCACGCGAGCAGCACGGGCGCGCTGCTGCGCGCCGGTCTCACCTGCTGCATGACCGCCGCGATGGACCACGACAGCAGGTGTTCGACGTCGATGCAGCCCTCACCGCCGCCCTGGCGCGCGACGATATCGGTGAACGCGGGGCGGCACAGGGCCTCCCAGGTCTGTACGACGCCATGAGCCCGCACATGGGCGTCCAGATGGGCACAGACGGTGGTGGTGTCCAGCGCGAACGCCGCGTCGAGCAGGCCGGCACGGTCACCGAGGGCAGGCGCGGGTCCACGGGCCGCCGCCGCGGCCCCGGCGGGACTCGCGCCCCCGCCGATCAGCTCGAGCATGTGCTCGAGCACAGCGATATCGGTGTCGGTGTAGAGCCGATGGCGGCCGGGCCGGTCCTGGGCGGGACCGATGCCGTACCGGCGATTCCAGCTCCGCAGGGTCGCGGTCGGGATGCCGAGACGGTCGGCCACCGCGCGAACCGTGAAACCGGCCGCGGCGGAGACAGGAGC
>NZ_JBHWZY010000070.1:0-14074 GCF_042727815.1 Nocardia sp. NPDC060220 | reverse complement strand
GTACGAGCAACTGGCCCGTCAGCTCAGCGCCATCGGAGCAGTGAAAAGAGGACTCGCCCGCGTCCTGGTGTTCGAGTGGATCAACGCTAGTCGTGAGATGCGTGGTGGTACCAGCCGGATTTCGGCCCCCGCGCTGACGTCACGTCAGGAGTTCGGGCTCCGCGCAGGTCAGCGGTGCGTCGATGTGCGGCTGAGCACCGAGGTGCTCGACCGCATCGACGAGATCGTCGCGCCCGGAACCACACTCAGCCCCGCCGACGAGGGCTACCTGCCGCCCTCACTCACCGACGCGGCCGTGCGCCGCCGCACCACGATCGGAGCCACCCGATGAGCCTGTCCGACCTGCGCCTGCTCGGCCGAACCGGCGTCCGGGTGAGCCCGTATGTGCTCGGCACCATGAACTTCGGTTCCCGTGGCGGCACCACCCACGAAGAATCGATCGCGCTGATCCATCGGGCGCTGGACGCCGGAATCAACATCATCGACACCGCCGACACCTATTCGCGGGGCGAATCCGAGATCATCGTCGGGAAGGCGCTGCGCGACCGTCGCGACGAGGTGATCCTGGCCAGCAAGTTCCACAACGCCGTCGACGACGACCCCACCCACCGGGGCAACTCCCGGCGCTGGATCGTCCGTGCCGTCGAGGACTCGCTGCGTCGCCTCGACACCGACCACCTCGACCTCTACCAGGTGCACCGCCCCGAATCGGTGACCGCACTCGAAGACACCGTCGCCGCTCTCGACGACCTCGTGCGCGCAGGCAAGATCCGCTACTACGGCACCTCGGTCTTCTCGCCCGGCGAACTGGTCGAAGCCCAGTGGATCGCCGACCGGACCAAGGCCAATCGCTCTGCTGCCGAACAGGTTCCGTATTCACCGCTGATTCGCGGCATCGAACGCGAGACCCTGCCGATCGCCCGCAAGTACGGACTCGGCGTCATCGCTTACGGCCCGCTCGCCGCGGGGTGGCTCTCCGGTGAGTACCGCCTCGGCGCACCTCAACCGAGTTCGCATCGGGCCGAACTGATCCCGGGTCGATTCGACATCGACGCACCCGCCAACGCGGACAAACTCGCCGCCGCCGACGCGCTCGCCGTCCTCGCCGAGGAATCCGGACTCACGCTCATCCAGCTCGCGATCGGTTTCGTGCTCGCCCACCCCGATGTCACCGCCGCCATCATCGGCCCGCGTACCGGCGAACACCTCGACGCCTATCTGGGTGCGGCCGATGTCGTCCTGAGCGAGGAGATCCTCGACCGCATCGATGAGATAGTCCCGCCCGGGACGATCTTCGCCGACCGTGACACCGGCAAGATCCCCGACGCGCTGGCCGACCCCGCCCTGCGCAGACGCGCCGCCTAGCCCATCCGGCGATCGCTGAGGGAGACGTAATCCCCTCTTCCTCAGCGATTTCCGGGTTGCGGCGGCGACTTCGATCGATCGTTCGCCGCCCGGCACACGGGATCACTGTCGCGATCCGTCAGCGCGGATCGAGGCCGTGCCGGCAGCGTGCTCGCTCCAACACTCGGCGATGCACCGAGCGGCCGGTCAAGCCGAGGTCGACGCTGCGTTCGTGAACGTCGGTTTCCAGCCCAGTTCGGGAGCGATCAGGTGCACGGTATCGTGCAGGATCTGCTCGTAATCCTCACGGTGGAATTCGTAGGGCAGTTCCAGGCGCAGCTCCGAAGTCTGCGCGAGCACCGGGTCAGCTCGCAGCTGTTCCAGGATCTGCTCCGCGGTGCCGACGATGTCCGGCGCGAACAGAATTCGGCGTTCACCTTGCGGGCCGAGAGTGCGGTCGTGGCGGCTCGCGGCGTAGGCGCGGTAGCGCTCGCGGGTCGCAGGGTCGGCGCTGTCGAACGGCACGATCACACGTCCGACCGCCACGCGGGCGGGTCGAGCCGGGTCGATCAGGCGGCGGTAGTCCGCGATCAGGGTCAGCTGGGAGGTGGTGAAATCGTCACTGGCGTCGCCGAAAACGATGTTGCCGCTGAGCAGGTTCAGTCCGTTCTCCGCGGTCCAGTGCACGGATCGGATGCTCCCGCCGCCGTACCACACACGATCGGCGAGGCCGGGGCTGTGCGGCTGCAGACGGGGACGCTGAGTGTTGCCCGGTGACTGGATGACGGTGCCTGCGTCGCCGAGGTAGTCGCCGCGCAGGTTCTCGAGCAGACGGGCCACGCGGCCGTAGGACAGGTCGAAGTTGCGCCAGTCGCCGTCGAAGACCAGGTCACCGATGAGATCGGCGTGCGGTGGGGTGCCCGCGCTGAAACCGGGCTGTAGTCGGCCCTGCGACAGCACATCGGCCAGCGACAGGTCCTCGGCCAGCCGGAACGGGCTCTCGTAGCCGATCGGAATGACCGCGGCGCCCAGCTCCACTCGGCTGGTGCGCTGGGCGGCGGCGGCCAAAAAGACCGCCGCCGAACCCACGCCGTGCTCGAGATGACGCTGCCGGATCCACGCACCGTCGAAACCGAGGCGCTCACCGTACTCGAACAGCTGCAGCGTGTCCTCGAGCCCGGTGTACGGATCGTCGTCGAGGTAATTGCCCGGCGTCAGGAACGCCAGCGTGCTGATCTGCGGTGCGCTCATCCCTGGCGCTCGTAGGGGATCTTTTCCCCCGCCTCGACCGCGATCGGGAGCCTGTTCTCGGCGGGCGGCAGCGGGCAGGTCGCGAGATCGCTGTAGGCGCACGGCAGGTTGACCGCTCGATTGAAATCGAGCACGACCGTGCCGTCGGGCGCCGGAGTCGACACCTGCACAATGCGATTCGCGGCGTAGGTGGTGACTCCGGAGGTGGTATCGGTGAACAGCACCGACAGGTCGCCGGGGTTCCTGCCGGGGAACGCGGTCAGCCGCAGCGGTTGACCGTCGATGTCGAACTCGACCTGTCCCGGTGCGTCGTAGACATGCTCGAGCCCTTCGACCGAGGCGCCGACGGTGGTCGGTCGCGGCTGCTCGAACCGAACGTAGCGACCCGTCACCACCCACTTCGGGTCCGGCGCGAACGCGGGTGTGCCCCGAAACGCGGTGCGCAACTGGTTGTTCGGGTGTCGAGGGCGGACGATGTCGTTGCCACCACGGCGGGCGACCTCGATCACCGCATCACCCCACACGGCGTTCACCCCGTCGCGCTCGGCGATCGCGCCGAACTCGTAGCGGCCGCGCACCGGTGTCCCCTCGACGACCAGTTCCTCGCTCTCGTCGAGAACCACGACCACACCGTCGGCACCGGTGGACCAGGTGCCGGGCGCGTCGGTGAACCGCTCCGGAGTTTCGGTGAGCCAGTGCAGGTTGGTGATGGCCAGGAATCCGTGCCGGTCGGCCAGGCGCGCCTCCTGTTGACGGTGCCATTGCTGCCATTCGGCGGTGAAGCTGTCTACCTCGGCGACCGGGGTCTCCTGTGTTGCCATGGTATCGATACAACCCCACACCACCGCCGACGAACAGAATTGCGCTCAGCCCGAACACAAGTCACCCGCTGTCGCTGCCGCGACAATCGACGGTGTGGTGACTGTTTCGTCGCTATCGTGGAAACGTATCCCGGTGGAGGGAGAGCCACGATGGCTACTGTGACGTTGTACCGCTACGTCGCCCAGCTCGAGGCGGTGCTGGTGAACCAGCGGCACCGTGAGGGTCTTGATGCGAGCCCCATCGCAGTCGAGTTGTACGAACTGCGGCCGCACCGACCGTCGGATCGTTGGCTCGAGTGGGGGTGGACCACATTTCGTAGAGAACGGGTGGATCCAGCTCCGACACCATCCTCCTCGCGCTGTGAGATTGCGGCGACTGAGGATGAGCACACTCGGTGGTCCCAAGCCGAAGGCGCGGCACTGCACGCGCTGCGTGGTACCGAATTGCAGCTCGTCCACGACCTGGGGTGCACGATCGGCGGGTTCCCGCCCCAGCTGCTGACGGCATTGGGGAGGCGAGCGGCGAGGAGCCGTCGCGACCACGTGGAATCACAGCGTGCGCTGGACGAGTTCCGGCAGCGGCTGCGCAGCATCGACCAGAGATATCGGCCGATCCGGGCACAGCTCGCGACGCGGGTGCGGGAAGCAGCGGCGCGGGCTGGGGCAGAGCGGCAACGCTTGGATACAGCCCTGAGCCGAGCTGCCGCCTCCAGCGAACGGGCCGACTCACGCCGCATCCCGGAGCCGCGCCCCACACACCCCTCACCCAACCCGCACATCAGCACCTACACCAGTTTCGGGGTCGGTGGCCACTTCGGGATCTGAGCGGAGGGTGCAGGGTTCTCGCGGCTGCTAGGGGTGCTGCGGCCGAGCTGTGCCGGCACGCAGCGTCTCACGGCCGATTCGGTCACGCGGCGTGGGAGAGGAAGGTTGATCGTTCGAACTCGCGGTGCCGCACCGCGTGGACGAACGCGGTGTATTCGAGGTGGTCGAAGAAGAGCCTGGCGGTGCCTGTCGAGGCTCGGCATTCCGGCGCGGCGCTGAATTCGTAGAGGTCGTCGGATGCTCGGGTGATCGTCAGGGCGCCACGGATGGGCCGGTCTGCTCGGATCGCGGCCTGGAGGGCCTCGAACTGGTGGTGGTCGAGGGTCAGGCATTCCTCGAGGGGGACAGGGTGTGCGGTGGCGACCGGGCGCGCGAGCTTGTCGTCCCAGATGAGGGTGCGGTGGTTGTCGCGGTAGACCATCACGCACGCCTGTTGCGGGGAACTGGCGGCCGCCTTGCGGAAGTGCGCGGCGGGCGGTGTCGGTAACGACATGGTGGATCCTTTCGAACAGCGCTGCCGGCGACGGTGCCGACAGCGCGGGGCGCACGCTAGGGGAGGCTGCCGATAGCGGCGAAATTGCAGGGGCGGGCGTAGTCGTTGTGGTCGATCGGCTGTTCGGGCCGCCAGTCGGTGGCGTAGGTGATGCCGGGGTCGGCGATCGTCCATCCGTCGAAGAAGGTCTGGAACTGCGCGCGGGTGCGCAGGGTGACCGGTGTGCTGGCATCGGTGAAGACCGCCGCGCCTGCGGCGACCTGTGCTTTGATCTCCGCGCCCGCGTCTTCGAGGGACACGTGTGTCATCGCGATGTGGCTACCAGGGGCGAGGGCGTCACGCAGCTGCGCGACGATCTTGCCGGGCTCGCTGGCGTCGGTGACCCAGGGAAGCACCGAAACTAGTAGCAGCCCAACGGGTTCGGTGAAGTCGATCAGGCGCTGGGTATCGGGGTGGGCGAGAATGCGCGCGGGCTCGCGCAGATCGGCGTCGACCATCGTCGCGGTGTCGGTGACACCCTGTTCACGCAACAGGTCGCGGGCCCGGTTGATCGCTTCTTCGTCGTTGTCGACATACACGACGCGGGAATCGGGGGCGAGCTCGCGCGCGACCTCGTGGGTGTTGCCGCCCGTCGGCAGGCCGGACCCGATGTCGAGGAACTGGCGAATCCCGGTGCCGGCCATGTAGCGAACTGCGCGGGCGAGAAACCGGCGATTGTGCTGGGCCCACAGGGGATAGAAGGGGATGTCGGCGTAGAGCCGATGAATGAACGGCAGATCCGATTCGAAGATCACCTCGCCGGTGACCATGTGGTGATAGATGCGTGCGGAGCTGGGTTTGTTGGTGTCGATCGGGCGTGGCTCGAAGTCGCTGTCGGACATCGTGATTCCTCTGCGGTTGCGGTGGTGCCGGTCTATCGCTGAATGGTGGGGCGGCTGCGGAGGCCGCGGACGAGGTGTTCCATGAACTGACGTGAGTCGTGGGGGCTCAAGGCGGTCATCGCCAGGCGGTTGAAGATCTTGTCGCGGATACCGACGGCGGGTTTGTCATCGATGTAGCGGATCTCGCCCTGCGCTTCGATGACGGCCATCTCGAGATCGCCGGCCGCTCCCGGGGAGGGCACGCGAACCAGGATGTAGCGGTCCTCCATGCCGGCGCCGGGTGCCTGGTGGGTGAAGGGCATGACCTGGATCTGGATGTTGGGCCGGGAGGACAGCTCGAGCAGGTGGGTGATCTGGTCGAGCATCACCGCGTCTCCGCCGTAGGTGCGGCGCAGGCAGGATTCGGACAGGATCGCGTGGAACTCGGGTGCTCCCCGCGCGAGCAGGATTCGCTGACGCGCGACGCGGGCTCGGACGTAGTCGTCGACGGTGACCGCGTCCGGATCGTCGGGGTCGAGTTGGAGGGGCTCGTGCAGCGCGCGGATGTAGCTCTCGTGCTGGAGCAGGCCGGGAACGATCTCGGCAGCGGTCTCGCGTAGCCGGTCCGCCACCGCCTCGAGGTCGACGAGCAGTCGCAGTTCCTCGATGTAGGCGCGACGGTAACCGGAGTTCCAGAATCCGCGACGGTGACTGTCTTCGCGGAGATCGAGCAGGATCGCGATGTAGTCGTGGTCGGTGACGCCGAGCTGCCTGACCAGCTCGTCGAGTGCCTGGGCGCTCAGATTGCCCGTGCCGCTGATCACCGCCGCGATGCGGGACTGGCTCACCCCGATCATCTTTCCCGCGTCGGCTTGGGTAGTGCGAGACCGGCGCAGAAGCGCGTCGATCTCTCGACCTAGCAGCACTTTTCGTGCGGTTCGTGCCATGGATCCCACCGTATCGGGCTGCTGGGCGGCGGCTGCCACCTGTTTCGCAATCCTGATTATCAGGTTAGATTATCAACCACGATTATTTGGCGAACAAGTCAGAGGGTGTATCCGAACTGCGACATACCCTGCGGCGCAAGAAGAGTGGGGCCCACTCATGGACGTCACCGACCCAGACACCCTCCGCGGCACTCTCGATGCCGGAGCCGCGAATAGCTGGGGGCAGCGACTTCGGACCTATCGTCGCGCTCGATTAGGGCTCAGCCGTGGGGATTTCGCCGAGTTGATCAACGACCGGGCTCGCCGCGACAGCGTCAATGTCGCGTGTTCGGAACGACACATCGCGCGCTGGGAACTCGGCGAGGTCCGCAGGCCCAGCAAGTCCTATCGCGTTCTGCTGGCTGCGCTCGGCGCACCGGTTCCCGAGATCGATTCCGTGCTGTCCTCGCCGGGCCTGAATGTGGGGTTCGCTCGTGAAGTGGTGTCACAGGCTCCCGAGTTCGTCGGTGCCGGTACGCGTCGCGGCGCGGATGCGACATTGCTGGAGGCCCTCGCGACCGCCGTGGTCGGTTCCGCTGACATCCTGACACCCTGGCTGCCTTCCCTTGACGTTCCCGAGATGCCCTGCGACACAGGGTGCCTCGATCTCGATGCGGTGCGCAGCGCCACCTCGGGATTGCGGGAACGCGATCAGCGACACGGTGGTGGCTCGGTCGCGCGCACGGCCGTCGATCTCCTGAAATCGACGACCGCGCTGCTGGCCGGGTACCGCGGACACACGACGCTCGCACACGCGCTGCTGGTAGCCACCGCCGATCTGGCCCGGCTGATCGGGTGGGCCTACCACGACATCGGTGACCAGCATCGCGCCCGCCAATACGCCACCATGGCTTTGGTTTCCGCGCGGCGAGCGGGTGCGGACAGCCTGGTCGCGTCGACGCTCTACGTGCTGGGGCGGATCAGCTTGATCGAACGCGACCCGCGCGTCGCTCTGCGGATGTTCCAACTCGGCCAGCTACCTGCCCAAGACGCCACCGGAGGTGGGGAATCGGCGCGCTTGTATGCCAATGAGGCCTGGGCACACGCGATGATGGGCGACGTCGACCGGATGCGGACCGCGCTTGCCCGCGCCGAAGACGAGATCGCCCGGGTCGCAGATCATCCCATCGACCCGTGGACCCGGGTGTTCTTCACCCCCGGAGAGTTCACCGGCATGCGATCGGTGATCTACAACGAGTACGCCCTGACAGCCCGCGGACAGACCGCGCAACATTACACAGCCGAAGCCGTCGACGCCGCTCGCGCCTCGTTGGCCGCGTCGACGCCGGGACGCCCTGCCCGCAGCATCCTGTTCGACAACATCACGATCGCCACGGGCACCTTCCGCCTCGGCCAGATCGATGACGCGGTCTCCTTCGCGACGGCTTGCCTGGACATGACCGGTCAGGTCGACAGCGGGCGAGTCGGCGACCGGCTGGGGCAGCTGGTGCACGCCGCGAGTCTCGCGTCCTCGCGATCCGATGTTCGCGATCTCTGTCAGACGATCCGGCGGGCCGTCCGCACCGCCCGGCACACTCCGCACCAGCTGACCGAACATCGCCTCGCGACCGCGTAGCAATGTCGACGCAACCCGACGATGTCATCCCCACACAGCGGCATTTACGACATGCCCTGTCGAATGTCATTGTCGCAGAGATTATTCGGCGATGTACTCGGCTCATGACTACGACGACGCCGAGACGTGGCCATCGGGCAATGGGCAGACGCCGGTGAGCCGGGTGTGTGTAGCTGTGACGCACGCAGGCGGCTCCGCCGCGAAGCCCGACAGCCGCGCTGGGGAGAACACACGCGTGCGGACCGCCGAGGGGTTACTGGAGGCTCGTCAGTTACTGCTCGCCGTCGCCGGGAACCTGCAGGGCGGGTCGCCGCTGATCGGATGGGCACGCGAGCTGGCGGATCTGCACGCGACTCTGTTCACCGCGTCGGTGTCGACCACCCGTCGGCCTGCCGACTTCGACGCGCCTACCACCAGCGGCCGGATCAACACCGTCATCGGCTTGATCGACGAGTGGTCGGCCTGCCATCTTCCTCGCCCTTCCTCGGGCCGCCGGCACACCCATTCCCTCGGCGAGGTGATCAGCCACGTGGCAGACACCTACACCCACGTTCAGTGGACACTGCGCCACACCAAGAGCGCCGAACACCAGCACCATGCCGCCCTGCGCTTTGCTCAAGTCCAGGAAGGCTATGCCGACCTGGTCGAGGAAATTCGAGCCCTGCGCGTCGCGCTCCCGCTGGGCCGGGGCCACCAACCCGCCCCATAGCGGGCGAGGACTCCGGTGTTCAGGTGGGTGTTGGTGTCCCTCTGGTACGGCGGAGTCGCCGGGTATGGCCGACCTCGTCGGCGGCCAGGAATCCGGACAGGATCGGGATGGGCTGGTCGGCGCAGGATTCGGCGGGTGCGCCGGTCTCGATGACGCGCCCCGCGTCGACCATCACGATCCGGTCGGCGCGGTGGAGGTGGGTACGCAGATCATGGGTGATCATCAGAATCGCGGCGCCGGTTCGATGCCGGTAGCTGTCGAGGTACTCCAGGATTCGGCTGGTCAGCGGCGCGTCGAGCGCGGTGGTGATCTCATCGCACACCAGGACATCGGGTTCGGCGCCGAGTGCTCGCGCGAGGGCGGCGCGTTGAAGCTGGCCGCCGGACAATCCCGCGGGGTATCGAAGTGCCTGCCGCGCATCGATACCCAAGTCGTTCAGCAACTCGTGAGCGTGCCGGCGGGCGGTGTCTCGGTCGACTCCGCGCAGCCGGACGGCGGTGGCCGCGACCTGGTCGAGAACCGTGCGCCGAGGGTCGAACGAGGCTGCCGACTCCTGCCACACGTACTGAACGGCGGCGATCTGTGCGCGACTACGCCGGCGCAGCGGGGCCAGTGGTTCGCCGTCGAGCAGCACGTGGCCGCTGTCGGGACCGACCAGTCCGGCGATCGTACGACCGATCGTCGACTTGCCCGCCCCGGATACGCCGACCATCGCGACGAGTTCACCGCTGTGCAGATCGAGGTCGACACCGCGCAGAATGCGCGAACGTCGATGGGAGACAGCGAGATCGCGCAGTCGCAGAACAGGCGGTGACACCGCGGACGCTCGTCGTCGGGGCGGTGCGGCCACCGGCGCGGGTCGGTCGCTGTCGTGGAGCCGGCCCGCGCGCACGAACAGCGTCCGGTCGCTGACCCGGTCGACGGCGACGGTGTCGTGGGTGACGAGCACTACGGCTTTGCCTGTCCGACGCAGCCGGTCGAGTCCGGTGAGCAGGGCGGCTCGCGCGAGGGGATCCAATCCGACTGTCGGCTCATCCACGATGAGCACATCGGGATCCGACATCAGCACCTGCGCCAGCGCGAGTCTGGCACGTTCGCCGCCGGAGAACTCGAACGGATACTTGCCGAGCATGGTGGCCAGGGTGTGGTCGGACACCTCGAACGCCGCGGCTGTCAGCACGTCGGCGATGTGGCGGCGCCGGGTGGCCCGGTCGGTGCGCGGCAACCCGAGGCGGCGTCGACGAAGCCGCTCCAGCTCGGCCAGCGCGGTACCGATTCTGCGAGCGGGGTTCAGGGTGGACGCCGCATACTGGGGCAGGTAGCCGATCCGCACGCTGCTCCGCGGTCCTGGGCACCGAATGGTTCCCGCGACAACAGTTCCCGCGACCGCGACGCCCGCAATCGCCGTAGCGATGGTGGTTTTGCCGGCACCGGAGGGACCGAACAGGGTGACGATCTCGCCGGCGCACACATCGAGGTCGATGTCGTCGACGAGGACAGTCCGGCCCGCGGTGACCCGCAGCGCACGCACACTGATGAGGGGCTCAGCCATCGCGGTCGCCGGTGGCCAGGCGCGCGGCGCGGGTGCGAGGGTCGGCGAGCAAGTCGTCGGCGAGCAGATTGACCCCGACGATGAGCGCCACGATCAACAGCGCGGGCAGGGCCACAGACCAGGGCGCGATGGTGAGTGCGTCCTTGTTGGCCGCGACCGACACCGCCCAATCGGCGGAGGTGGTGTCGAAGCCGAGACCGAGGAAGTTGGCCGACGCCAGAAAGTACACGGCAGCGGTGAACCGCAACGCCAGATCGGCGGCGATCGGCCGGGACATCTCGGCAACCGCGTAGTTGCCGTATCGGAAGGCTCGGCTCTCGCCTTGCATCCGCAACGCGTCCATGACCGGACCGTGGACAGTCCCGCTGGCGGTCACGCGAACGAACCGCGAGATCGGGGCGACGAGCACGAAACCGATCGCACACGCGATCGCGACGGCCGAGCCACGGGTGCGCAACGCGGCAACCATGATGATGAGCAACGAGGGAAGACACAGCAGCACATCCATCGGGCGCATCAGCAGCTCGTCCATCCACGCGCGTGGCGCCGCGGCTGCCGCGACACCGATCAGTGATCCGACGAGATAGGCGATGGCGACGGTGACGGCAGCGACGACGAGGAATGTCCGGCCGCCGGTGAGAGCGGAGGCCAGCACGTCGCGCCCGAGCCGGTCGGTGCCGAACGGTGACCATTCCGACGGCCCGAACGGTGACTGACGATTCTGTGGCGCCCGGGTGGCGAGGAACGGCCCCATGGCCGCGACGAGCACCGGCACTGCGACCAGGATGCCGTAGATCCAGCGGCGCGCGGTCATCGGCGGATACCTTCGGCAGACACCGGCACCATGCGTTGCCCGGCGATGTCGATGACGGTGTTGATCGCGATCGCGACGACACCGGTGATCGCGACGATCGCGAGGATGACTGGGTCGTCACGGTTGCCGATGGCACCGATGAGCGCCGACGCGATGCCGGGCACCACGAACACCGCCTCCACGATGAGCACACCGGAGAGCAATCCGTCCCCGGTGCGCCCGAGTTCCTGCATCGCGGGCGCGAGCGCGTTGGGCGCGACATGCCGGGCCAGCAGCGACATCCGGCCGACGCCGAGCCGGCGGGCCTGGGCGATGTAGGGCTGATCCATCACATCGATGACACCGGCGCGGACCAGCCGAACCAGGGGAGCGGCGACGCGAGCGACCATCACGATCAGCGGCAGCACCAGGTATTCCGGACGGTCGAGCAGGGTGTCGAGGTCGGTCCCGAGGAAGGTGGCGGGCAGCAGGTCGAGATCGAGGGCGATGTAGCTGACGAGCAGGACCGCGAGCACGAAATCCGGAATGGAATCGAGCCCGATACTGACGGCGCTGACAACCCGATCACACCACGATCCCGGTGCCGAGCCCGCGGCGAACCCGGCCGTGACGGCGACAGGGACCAGCAGCGCCAAGGCCAGCACGGCCATCAGCGCGGTGGTCAGGAACGGGTCGGCGATCACGTCGCCGACCGGGTGCCCGTTGGCGTAGGACACGCCGAAGTCGCCGACCACGGCGCCGGCGAGCCAATCCAGGAAACGCTGGACCGGTGCGACGTCGAGGCCGAGCAGATGCCTGGCCGCCACGCGCTGCTGCTCGCCGAGGACGTCGTTGCTCTGCACGTCGGCAGCATCGCCGGGCAACAGCAATGAGAGCACGAACACCAAGACCAGCAGCACGCCGAGCTGGCCGATCCCGATGACGCTGCGGCGCAGCAGGAATCGGGTGAACGGGGTCGACAAGCGCACGGACGCTACCGGATACCGACCACGATGCGGTCGTCACCGTACTGCCAGACGATGCCGGCCTCGGCGAATCCCGCGTCGCGGGCGAAGGCGACGTAGTCGTGCACGGTCGGCCGATCGTGCACGGTGTGCTCGAATCCGCCGTCGCGGGCCCGCACGAGTTCGGCGAGTTCGGGTGCTCGATTCACTGCGTCCCACCAGGCGGCCCAGTCCTCGGCGCCCGCGGTTCCTCGTCGCTCGGCGCGGCGTGCGGTCATCGATGTACCCAGGGCATCGAGCCGGGTACCGCCAGGACCCTCGTAGAGGTGGTCACCGTCGACGAACAACCCGCCCGGCTTCAGCGCTTGCGCGCAGGTCTTGATCAGCGCACGCAACGGATCACGATTCATCCAGTGCAGGGCGGTGGTGCTGACGAACGCGTCCGGGACTCGCTCCAGATCCAGTGCGTCGAGCCATCCCTCGGATCGCAGGTCGGCATTCACTGTCCGGAAGCGTGGCGAAGCCAAGGCCGGTTCGGCGAGACCGAGCAGCAGCGGATCGGCGTCCACGCCGACAACGCGGGCGTCGGGGAACCGGTCGAGCAGCCGCTGCGACAGGGTTCCCGGACCGACCCCGAGATCGACGATCAACAGGTCGTCGCGGTCACCGAGTTCGTCCAATACATCGCCGATCACCTCGAATCGCTGTTCGCGATCGGGCATGTAGTGCTCCTGCTGGCGGTCCCAGCGTTCGAGCCAGTACCGCGCCGTCGCCGCGTCCAGTCCGGTCATCGAGCATTCACCTCGTCGAATCGGGCCCAGCCGTGCGAGTTCGGTACCGCGGCGGGCAGTTGCTGAAAACGATCGCCCGCGGCGCTGTTCCAGGCGGTGTTGCCGAAGAAGACGAAGCCGCCTCGGTCGTACAGGATTTCGTGCATCGTTCGGTAGATCGCCGCGCGTCCTTGCTCGGTGGGTGTCGACTGTGCCTTGACGTAGAGTGCGTCGAACTCGGCATCGGACCACTTCGTCCGATTCTGTGGCGATCCGGTGAGCAGTCGTGACGCGAAATGGTTCGGAACGGGCAGTGGCCCGGACTGGCCCATCGTGAGGTGCCCGGTGTTGAGCGCGTCGGTGTAATAGGTGTCCTTGGAACCGAGGACGACGTTGACCTTCACGCCACAGCGGCCCGCGTGTTCGGCGAAAAGCCTTGCCGATTCCACGAAGCCGTGCGCCACCGGCGCGGTGAACAGGTCGAACGACAGGTCACGCACCCCGGCGCGGCGCAGCAACCGGCCCACCTCGTCGGGATCGTAGGTGTGTTGGGGCAGGTCGGCGTAGTACTGGAAGCCTTTGCCGAACACATCGTTGCCGACCTCGCCGTTGCCCTCGAGCGCGACCTTGACCAGCTCGTCGCGGTCGAGCATCCGCATGACCGCCCGGCGGACATCAGGGTTGTCGAACGGGGCACGGTCGGTCTTCATCGCGAAGAAGTAGATGCCACTGTTGGGGGTGGCCGCGAGCGCCAGGCCGGGCCTGCCTTGCAGGGTCCGTGCGGCCGACGGGGTGAGGTTGTCGGCGTAGTCGATCTCGCCGCTCTGTACCGCTGCGAGCCGGGCATCGGACTCCGCGCTGACGATGCGCAGCCGCCGGATCGACGGGGCGCCGTCCCAGTAGCGATCGTTGGCGGTAGCAACGAATTCCCTGCCCGCCGTGAAGGACTCGAACACGAAGGGGCCGGTCCCCACCGGCCGCTCGAAGTCGGTGGCCCCGTTCGGCACGATCTTGGTCCCATAGGCCGACAACGCGATCAGGAACTCGAAAGAGGGCTCTTTCAAGACGATCTCCACCGTGCGCGCATCGATTGCGCGGCTCTGGGCTAGGTCGACCTTGTCGAGCGAGG
>NZ_JBHWZY010000069.1:0-14138 GCF_042727815.1 Nocardia sp. NPDC060220 | reverse complement strand
GTGCGCGGGGGCCGCAGTGGCATCGGCCGACTCACCCGCTTCGATCCGGCGGGCTACCCGGCCACGCTGGCCGGTGAGATCGACGACTTCGATCCCCAGCAATACCTGCCCAATCGCCTTCTGCCTCAGACAGATCAGGTGACCCGCCTCGCTCTCGTCGCGGCCGAATGGGCACTGGCCGATGCCGGCATCGACACCGGCGAGCTCGACGACTTCGACATGGGCGTGCTCACCGCCTCGTCCTCGGGCGGTTTCGAGTTCGCGCAGAAGGAGCTCGGGAATCTCTGGAGCCGGGGTAGCCGTTTCGTCAGCGCCTATCAGTCCTTCGCCTGGTTCTACGCGGTCAACAGCGGCCAGATCTCCATTCGTCACGGTATGAAAGGGCCCAGCGGTGTCCTGGTCAGCGACCAGGCAGGCGGCCTCGACGCGATCGCCCATGCGCGCAGGCAGATTCGCCGAGGCACCGCGCTGATGGTGTCGGGCGCGATGGACGCCACGCTGTGCCCGTGGGGCTGGGCGGCACTGTGGACGAGCGGCCGGTTGCACGCGGGCGCCGATCCCGACGCCGCCTACCTGCCGTTCGACGCGCGGGCCGCGGGCCATGTCCCGGGCGAGGGCGGCGCGATCCTGATCCTCGAGTCGGCGGCGGCGGCCACCGCCCGGGGAGCGCGCAGCTACGGCGAGATCGCCGGATACGCCGCGACGTTCGATCCCGCGCCCGGAACCGGTCGCGAACCGGCCCTGCGCGCGGCGATCGAACGGGCGCTCGCCGATGCCGGACTCGCGCCGAGCGATATCGACGTGGTGTTCGCCGACGCCGCGGGTCTGCCCGAGCACGATCAGATCGAGTCCGACGCCATCACCGCGGTCTTCGGTCATCGCGGCGTCCCCGTCACCGCACCGAAAACCATGACGGGACGGCTGTATTCGGGAGCGGGCCCCCTCGATGTCGCCACCGCGCTGCTCGCCATGTCGACCGGCGAGATCCCACCGACGATCAACGTCACCCCGAACGCCGACTCGCCACTGGCCCTGGTGGTCGGTGGGGTGCGGCACGCGACGGTGCGTGCCGCACTCGTCCTGGCACGCGGCTATGGCGGATTCAACTCCGCCATGGTCGTGTCCGCACCCGAAGGAAGGGAAATCTCATGACATTCACCCTCGACGACCTGACCCGGATCCTCCTCGAAGGCTCCGGCGAACCCGAGAACGTCGACCTGGAGTCCGACATCCTCGACCTCACCTTCGACGATCTCGGCTACGACTCCCTCGCGATGCTCGAGACCGCCAGCCGCGTCGAACGCGAATTCGGGGTGACCCTCGACGACTCGACCGTGATCGAAGCGACCACACCGCGCACCTTTCTCGACGCGGTGAACGCCCTTCTCCCCGTTCGCACCCCCTAGAAGGAGTCATCATGTCGAAAATGCACGCAGTGGTCACCGGTGCCACCAGCGGTATCGGGCTGGCCGTGGCCCGGCTGCTCGCCGGCAACGGGCACACCGTCTACCTCGGCGCGCGCACCGCGGAGAACGTCGCCACCACCGTCAAGGAGTTCACCGAAGCCGGCCTCGAGGTGGACGGCAGCGCCGTCGACGTGCGTTCGGGTGAGTCGGTGCACGAGTTCATCGAAGCCGCCACCGCCCGGTTCGGCCCGGTGGACGTGCTGGTCAACAACGCGGGTATCAGCGGCGGCGGCGTCACCGCGGACCTGGTGGACGAGATCTGGGACAACGTCATCGACACCAACCTCAACAGCGTCTTCCGGATGACGCGCGAGGTGCTCAACACCGGCGGGATGCGCCACCGCAGCCGCGGCCGGATCATCAACATCGCCTCGACCGCGGGCAAGCAGGGCGTGGTGCTCGGCGCACCGTACTCGGCGTCCAAGCACGGTGTCGTCGGGTTCACCAAGGCACTCGGCAACGAGCTCGCGCCGACCGGCATCACCGTCAACGCCGTCTGCCCCGGCTACGTGGAAACGCCGATGGCACAGCAGGTTCGGCGCAACTACGCGAGCCTGCAGCAGAGCACCGAGGACGCGGTGATGGCGAAGTTCACCGCCAAGATCCCGCTCGGCCGCTACTGCACTCCGGAGGAAGTGGCGGGCCTGGTCGGCTATCTCGCCTCCGACACCGCCGCGTCCATCACCGCCCAGGCGATGAATGTCTGTGGCGGACTCGGGAATTACTGAAAGGGGATCGACCATGTCCGCATCCGTATCCGTCACCACCACCGGCCATGCCGAGCATTCGATCGAGATCGCCGCGCCCGCGGCGACCGTCTACCGGCTGCTCGCGGAGGTGGAGAACTGGCCACAGTTGTTTCCGCCCACCATCTTCGCCGACTACCTCGACAACGACGACCGCGAGCAGCGCATCCGGATCTGGGCCACCGCGGGCGAGAGCGTCAAGCATTGGGTGTCGCGCCGGGTACTCGATCCGGAGCAACGCCGCATCGAGTTCCGCCAGGAGGTCAGCAGCGCGCCGATCGCCGCGATGGGCGGCACCTGGATCATCGAGGCGCTCTCGGTGAACCGGAGCAACGTACGCCTGCTGCACGACTACCAGGCCACCGAGGAAGACCAGCTGAGCTGGATCGACCAGGTGGTCGACCGCAATTCGACCACCGAGCTCGCCGCGCTGAAGCGCAATATCGAACTCGGCGACGCGGGCACCGACGCGACGTTCTCCTTCGAGGACACCGTCGAGGTGGCGGGCACGGCCGCCGATGTGTTCGGGTTCATCAGCCAAGCGCAGCTGTGGCCGGAGCGGCTGCCGCATGTGGCGGGGGTCGAGCTCATCGAACCGGGTCCCGGCATCCAGTCACTGGCGATGGACACGGTGGCGATGGACGGTTCCCAGCACCGCACCATGTCGTATCGCATCGTGTTCCCGGACACCATGATCGCCTACAAGCAGCTGACCATGCCCGCGCTGATGACGCTGCACACCGGGTACTGGACCGTGCGGCCGTCCGAGGGCGGGGTGGCGGTGTCGTCGCAGCACAGCGTGGTGATCAACACCGACAACATCACCACGGTCCTCGGTCCCGACGCCGATGTGGCGACCGCGAGGGAGTACGTGCAGCGGGCGCTGAGCACCAACAGCATGGCCACCCTGGCCCATGCCAAGAAGTTCGCCGAGGAACGGTCATGAGCTCCGCGGAGGCGAGCGCGGCACTCCTGTCCCCGGGCGTGCACCGGATCACCCTGGACGCGGCGGGAATTCCGATGTCCGGCCTGCTCAGTACGCCCGCCTTGGCCCTGCCTCGTGCCACCATCGTCGCCCTGCACGGGGCAGGGATGTCCGCCGCGTACTTCCACGGCCGCGCCCACCCGGACGTGTCGCTGCTCAGCACCGCCACCCGGCTGGGCTACGCGGTGCTGGCATTGGACCGTCCCGGCTACGGTGCCTCGGTCGACGCCCTGCCGGACGGTCAGTCGCTGACCGACCAGGCCGAGACCGTGCGTGCCGCGCTCGCCGACTTCACCGCCGACAACGAGGTCGGCGCCGGGATGTTCCTGCTCGGGCACTCCTTCGGCGGCAAGCTCGCCCTCACCATGGCGACCGAGAGCGAGTTCTGCGGCGTCGATGTCTCGGGCTGCGGGCACCTCTACAGCGAGGACACCGAAACCAAGATGTGGCAACGCAATTGGGGCGATCTCCAGTTGTATCCGCCCGGCACCTTCGCCCGGTCGGGCGCGGCGGTGGACTCGACGCCGATACTGGAACTGGTCGACGCCGCCGCCTGGCCGCAGACCTTCGCCGAACTGGCCGATCGCATCCGGATTCCGGTGCGGTTCAGCTTCGCCGAGCAGGAGAAGTGGTGGCGCACCGACGATGCCGCGCTCGCCGACCTGTCCGCCCTGCTCGCCTCGGCGCCCCGCCGCGGCTTGACCCGCGTCCCGCAGGCGGGCCACAACATCAGCCTGGGCTGGGCGGCCAGGGCCTATCACACGAGTGCGCTGGCCTTTTTCGAAACCTGCCTGCTCGACCCCATCGCGGCCTGAGCGAGAGGACACCGCTGTGACCGAGGAATACACGCTGCCGTTCACCTCCGACGGTGACCTCGACCGGATCGACGAACTGCGCCTGCGTAAGGAACTGGCTGAGCTCGGCCCCGATCCGGCCGCGACCGAGCGCCAGCACGCCAAGGGCAAACTGACCGCCCGCGAACGGATCTCGCTGCTGCTCGATCCGGACTCGTTCACCGAACTCGAACCGTTGCGCAGGCATCGGGCCACCGGGTTCGGCCTCGAGCACAGCAGGCCCTACACCGACGGCGTGGTGGCCGGCTGGGGCACCGTCGACGGACGCACCACCTTCGTCTACGCCCACGACTTCCGGATCTTCGGCGGTGCGCTGGGCGAGGCGCACGCCGAGAAGATCCACAAGGTCATGGATTTGGCGATCACCGCGGGGGCGCCGCTGGTGTCGCTGAACGACGGTGCGGGCGCCCGGATCCAGGAGGGTGTCGCCGCCTTGGCCGGCTACGGGGGCATCTTCCGGCGCAATACCGCAGCCTCGGGGGTGATACCCCAGATCAGCGTCATGCTGGGGCCCTGTGCGGGCGGGGCCGCCTACTCCCCCGCCCTGACCGATTTCGTCCTGATGGTGCGCGGCACCTCGCAGATGTTCATCACCGGGCCCGAGGCGGTCACCGCCGTCACGGGCGAATCGGTGACCCTCGACGGATTGGGCGGCGCCGACATCCACGCCGAGCGCTCCGGTGTCGCGCACTTCGTCCACGACGACGAGGCGACCTGCCTCGCCGATGTGCGCTACCTGCTCTCCTTTCTGCCACAGAACAACCGGGAACTGCCGCCGGTGGTGCCCACCGACGACCCGGTCGATCGGCCATGCCCCGCGCTCGGCGATCTCGTCCCCGACACCGGGACCACGCCCTACGACATCCGCGCGGTGATCGCCGAAATCGTCGACGACGGCGCGTATCTGGAGATCCAGGAACGCTGGGCCGCCAATATCGTCATCGCGCTGGCCCGGATGAACGGTCAGACAGTCGGTTTCGTCGCCAACCAACCACAGTGCCTGGCGGGCACTCTCGATATCAGCGCCAGCGAGAAGGCCGCACGCTTCGTCCAGATGTGCGATGCGATGAACATCCCGCTGGTCACCCTGCTCGATGTGCCGGGGTTCCTGCCCGGGGTCGGCCAGGAACACAGCGGCATCATCCGGCACGGCGCGAAGCTGCTGTACGCCTACTGCAACGCGACCGTGCCGCGGATCTCGATCGTGCTGCGCAAGGCCTACGGCGGCGCCTACATCGTCATGGACTCGCGCAGTGTCGGTGCCGATCTGGCGCTGGCCTGGCCGACCAACGAGATCGCGGTGATGGGCGCACAGGGCGCCGCGAACGTGGTCTTCCGCAAACAGATCGTCGCCGCCGGCGACCCCGACGCGGCCAGGACCGAGCTCGTTGCCCGGTACGCCCGCGAGTTGATGCATCCCTACTACGCCGCCGAGCGCGGCCTGGTCGACGACGTCATCGACCCGGCCGACACCCGTTCGATCCTCATCAGATCACTGAACATGCTGCGCGCCAAGCATTCCGAGCCGCCGGTGCGCAAGCACGGCAACCCACCCCAGTAGGAGGACCACATGTCCGATTCCCCAGCGCTGGTCGATTCCCGAATCGATCCGAGCGAAGAGATGATCGCCGCCGTCGCCGCGGTGTTGCTGACCTATGACGAGCAGGCCGAAGAGCTGTCGCCGCCCCAGGCGGTGTTGCCCTACACCCGGTTTCGCGATCCGCGCGGCTGGCGCTAGCCCATGCCCCGACCCGACGATCTGATCGGCACCTGGCAACTCGCGTCGTTCCACGACACCGATCCCACGGGCACGCCGACGCCCGGCCCACTCGGCGCCGAGCCCGCCGGGTTCCTCACCTACACCGCGTCCGGCCACCTCTCGGTCGCGATGATGCGCACCGCCCCCGGCGAACCCGCGTTCATGGGATACGCGGGCCGCTGGCGCGTCGACGACGGCGTCCTGCGCCATCACATCCTCGTCTGCTCACGCACCGACTGGGTCGGCGAGGAACAAGTCCGCATCGCCGAGCTGACCGACGGTCTGCTCACCATCCGCACCACCCCCGACAACGGCCGCGTCGTGCAGTGGCGCAGGGCCGAAGCAGCACAGGAGAAGCATGCGATTCGAAGGTAAGACCGCTCTGATCACCGGATCGAGCGAGGGCATCGGCTACGCGATCGCGGCGGCGCTGGTCGCCGAGGGCGCGAAAGTGGTACTCACCGGGCGCCGCGAGAAGGAACTGGCCGAGGCGGCGGACACCCTGGGCGCGGCCTGGATCAGCGGCGACATCGCCGATCCGGACACCGCGCACCACGCCGTCGACCACGCGGTCGAGCAGTTCGGCGGCCTCGACCTCCTGGTGTGCAATGCCGGAATCCTCATTCCCGGTGCGATTTTCGCCCAGCCGATGGCGGAAGTGAACCGGATCATCGACGTCAACCTGCGCGGCACCATCGCCACCGTCGCCGCGGCGGTGCCCGCGCTGGCCAAGCAGACCGGTTCCTCGATCGCGGTCATCTCCTCCGCCATCGGCCGCAAGCCGGGACCGGGCACCGGCATCTACGGCGCTACCAAGGCAGCCCTGCAATACCTGGTGCCGACGTGGGCAAGCGAACTCGGCCCCAGGGGAATTCGAGTCAACGGCGTCTGTGCCGGCATCACCGAGACCCCGGGCTTCCGCGCGGGCGCCGAGGCGATCGCGGGACTGGAGGAAGGCGTCGTCGCCACGAACGTGATCAAACGCATCGCCACCGCCGACGAGGTCGCGGCGCCGGTACTGACCCTGCTCGATTCCGCGGGCGCCGGTTTCGTCACCGGCTCGATCTGGGACATCGACGGCGGCTACGGACTCGGAGCACACCATGGCTGACCATGACGTGATCGTCGTCGGGGCGGGGCACAACGGCCTCACCGCCGCCGCCTACCTCGCCAAGGCGGGCCTGGATGTCGTGGTCCTGGAGGCCAAGTCGGAGATCGGCGGTGGCGTCGTCAGCGAGGCGGTGACCCTGCCCGGCCACCAGCACGACCTGCACGCCGCCGCACACATCTTCATCCACGGCAATCCGATGATCCTCGACGACGAACTGGGCCTGCTCGCCGAGCACGGGCTGAGCTATGTCTATCCCGACCCCAGCATGTCGGTGGTGTTCCCCGACGACGACTTCATCGCCTTCTATCACGACGTGCACAAGACGGCAGAGACGATCGCGCGGATCTCCCCCGTCGACGCCGAGAACTACCTGCGTTTCTACGAATTCGCGAGCCCGCTGCTCGACCAGCTGCTGCCCGCGATGTTCCGCCCGCCGGCCCCGCTCGGCGCGCTGTTCGCGCAGCTGGAACAGTCCGAGATCGGTCAGGAGACGATGCGGGTGCTCATGATGAGCTACCTCGACGTCTGCCACGAATGGTTCGTGCACCCGAAAGTCAAAGCGGCCCTGTGCCGTTGGGTGTCGGAGCTGCTGATCTCGCCGGACGAGGGCGGCACCGGCGCCTTCCTGCTGCTGATGGTGCCGTTCATCCATCGCTACGGCATGGGTTTCGCGGTGGGCGGCTCGCAGTCACTGTCCGACGCGCTCGCCGCCGCGCTGCGCGGCTACGGCGGCACCATCCACACCGGCGCGAAGGTCGAGCGGTTCCGGTTCGACGGCGACCGGGTCACCGGGGTGCGCTGCGCCGACGGCACCGAGTTCAGCGCGCGTCGCGCTGTCCTGGCCGACCTCAATATCAAGCAGCTGCCCGCGATGGTGGAGCACCGATTCGGCGCCGAGTGGGAGCGCAAGGTCGATCGGATCAAGTCCGCCGGTTTCCGCCTGGTCGCCGGGCATCTCGTCCTGAGCGAGGCGCCCGAGTTCCGTGCCGGGCCGGAGGTCACCGAAGCCGGTTTCCAGGAGGTCGCCCTCGATCTGCCCGACCTGCTGCGTACCTTCGACCAGCTCAAATACGGCGAACCGGTGCACACCATCCCGACGGTCTCGACCGCCACCCGCTGGGACCCCAGCAGGGCTCCCATCCCGCATCACACGCTCTACCTGCTCGGTTACGCCCCGATGGAGCTGGCCGAGGGCGATTGGGACAGCCGCAAGGAGGAGATCTTCGATCAGGTCTTCGCCACCTTCGCGCAGATGACCACGAATATCGGCCCCGATCAGGTGCTGTCGCGGGTGGTGCACAGCCCGTTGGACATGGAGCGCTACAACGACGCCTGGGTGGACGGCGATCCCGGCCACTTCGGCTGCCAGCTGTTCCAGTTCATGGGTATGCGACCGCTGCCGAACATGGGCTACCGGCTGCCCGCCGAGGGCTTCTATCTCGTCGGGCCGTCCACTCATCCCGGTCAGGGTGTCACCGGTGGCGCGAGAGCCGCCGCGCTGGCGGTCCTCGCCGACCTGGGGATGGGCGCCTGATGAACATCGAACCCGGCCCCGCCGAAGTCCAGGAAGCGATCACCGAGCTCCTGCGCACCGAGGAGCTCGCCGCATTGGCCACCATCGACGAGCAGGGCGCGCCGTCGACCTCGGCCATGCACATCGCCGCCGACGGTCTCGTCGCCTACATGCACACCTTCCAATTCAATCGCAAACACGCTCAGATGCAACAGAATCCGAATGTCAGCTACGTGGTGAGCCATATTCCACCCGGCGGTTTCGCGGGTCGCCACGCCATTCATTCGGTGCAGATCCAGGGTCGCGCCACGCTGGTCACCGATCCCGCCGAGATCCAGCGTGCCGTCACCCTGAGCTTCGAGCAGTTCCCGTGGCTCGCCGATATCTCGCTCTACGACAATGTCAAACTCCCCGACGAAGGCCAACAGGTGTTCTATCGCATCGAACCGACCCGCGGACTGTGGGCCGATCACCGGGTCCGCCAGCTCTGGCGGGTGTTCCTGGAATTCAGCTACGACGGCCGCACCGTCACCGGTTGCCGCCCTTACCATTCGGCGCGCCGAACCGGGTGAGTTCAGGCTGTGAGGTCGCACAGTCTGCTTGACTCGGCCTATCGGAAACTGATCAGCTGGCTGATGTGTTCAACGTTGGGTGGGGAAGATCTCGTCGGCTGAGCCGAGCTCTCACGATCGTCGCGACGGCCGTGGTCGTGTCGTTCATCGGCACCTCCGCGGCCGTTGCCGCGCCGCCGGTGATACGTACGCCCGCAGGCGGTTTCGCGGATTTGATCGTGCCGTCGAGCATGGGCCCGATCAAGGTCCAGGTGCAATGGGCGGCGCGCGGCGGCAGCTCGGCGCTGTATCTGCTCGACGGTCTGCGCGCCCCCGACGACCACAGCCAATGGACCACCGACACCGATGCCCTGCGCCAATTCGCCGGCGACAACGTTACTTTGGTGTTCCCGGTCGGCGGCCACTCCAGCTTCTACACCGACTGGTACCGGCCCAGCAGCACCAACGGCCAGAAGACGACCTACCGGTGGGAAACGTTCCTCACCCGTGAACTACCCGATTTCCTTGCCAGATATGGGGTCTCGCGTACCAACAACGCCATCGTCGGCGCGTCCATGGGCGGCAACGCCGCACTCACCCTCGCCGCCCACCATCGTGATCAGTTCCGCTTCGCCGGTTCGTTCTCCGGCTTCGTCAACCCGACCTACCCGATGTGGAACCAGGCCATGCGCGTCGCCATGCTCGACGAGGGCAATTTCAATGTCGACGACATGTGGGGCCCGGCCGGCGACCCCGCGTGGGCCCGCAACGACGCCACCGCCCAGGTCGAGCGGCTGCGCGGCCTGCCCCTCTATGTGACCACCGGCAACGGCATCCCCGGCGCCGCCGATGTCCCCTACGGCCTCGGCAACACCCTCAACGCGATGAGCCTCGAGGCGATGACGGTGGTCGCCGCGGGCATCTTCCGCGACCGGGCCACCGCCCTCGGGGTCTCCGCCCGTGTCGACATCGTCAACGGCACCCACAACTGGCCGTACTGGCAACAGGCCCTCACCACCGCTCGCCCGATGATCTTGGACGCGCTGTCGGCCTGACGCCGAAGCCGCGCCGTGGCCGATTGCTACCGTGCTGACATGTCAGACAGGTCCCCCTCGGCCCGCGTCCTCGTGCTCGGCGGCGCCCGCTCCGGAAAATCCGCCTTCGCCGAGGCCGTGCTGACCGACGCACCCTCGGTTCGCTATTTGGCCACCGCCGTGGTCGATCCCGCCGATCACGACTTCGCCGACCGGATCGCCGTCCACCGTGACCGCCGCCCCGAACACTGGACGACCGTCGAGAACACCGAGCCCGCAACGGTTCTCGCCACCGCGGCGCCCGCGACCCTGCTCGACGACATCGGCACCTGGCTCACCGCCCGCCTCGACGCCCGCGACGCCTGGGACGCACCGCGCGGCACCGTCACCCCCGACTGCGACACGCTCGTCGAGGCTGTCGCGGCCTACCGGGAACGGCTGGTGATCGTATCGCCCGAGGTGGGCATGGGCGTGATCCCCGCAACCCGCTCGGGGCGGCTGTTCCGCGACGAGATCGGCGCGCTGAACCAGCGTCTCGCGCGGGCGTGCGACGAGGCGTACCTCATCGTCGCCGGGCTGCCGCTTCGATTGAAATGAGCCGGGTCGGTCGCCGCCGTGCACCGTGATCCGGGCAAGATGGGCGTCGAACACCCCGTACCACCTCCGAAAGGCTTGCCAGTGACGCACGGATTCGACCCGGTCGCGGCCCCGGACGCGCAGGTACGCGCGGCGGCTGAGCAGCGCCAGACGCAGCTCACCAAACCGGCCGGATCACTGGGACGGCTCGAGGAACTCGGCAACTGGGTCGCCGCGTGCCAGGGCGTATGCCCACCCCAGCAGTTCGAACGCGCCAGGGTCGTGCTGTTCGCGGGCGACCACGGCGTGGCGAAGCACGGTGTCTCGGCGTATCCGAGCGAGGTCACCGCGCAGATGGTGGCCAATTTCCTGGCGGGCGGCGCGGCCGTGAACGCGCTGGCCGCCGTGGCGGGCGCGACCGTGCGGGTCGTCGACATCGCCGTCGACGGTGACACCGAACCCTCGGTGGCCCAGCACAAGGTGCGTCGCTCGAGCGGCTCCATCGATCGCGAGGACGCGCTCACCGACGCCGAGGTCACCGCCGCACTGGCCGCGGGTCGCGCGATCGCCGACGAGGAAATCGACGCGGGCGCCGACCTGCTCATCGCCGGTGACATGGGCATCGGCAACACCACCCCCGCCACCGTCCTCATCGCCGTCCTCACCGGCACCGAACCCGTCGCCGCGGTCGGCCGCGGCACCGGCGTCGACGACCGGGGCTGGATCCGCAAGGTCGCCGCCATCCGCGACGGCATGCGCCGCGCCCGCCCGGTCGCCACCGACCCCGTCGACCTGCTCCGCGTCGCGGCGGGCGCCGACTTCGCCGCCATGACCGGTTTCCTCGCCCAGGCGGCCGTCCGTCGCACGCCCGTGCTGCTCGACGGCGTCGTGGTCACCGCCGCGGCCCTGGTCGCCGAGGACCTCGCCGCGGGCGCGAAAGCGTGGTGGCTGCCGGCCCATCGCTCCACCGAACCGGCTCACGACCTGGCCTTGAAGCACCTGCGCCTGACCCCGCTGATCGACCTCGAGATGCGCCTCGGCGAAGGCTCCGGGGCCCTGACCGCCCTCCCTATCCTGCGGGCCGCGGTCGCTACCCTCGCCGAGATGTCGACCTTCGCCGACGCGGGCGTCAGCACCTCGGCCGAGGAATCGGACACCGTCGACCTGGCCAAGTGAACGCGCTCCGGCTCGCGGTCTCCTGGCTGACGATCGTCCCGATCACCGGCCCGGCAGTCGTCGACCGGCGCACAGCGGGCCACGCGATCTCGCTCGCCCCGCTGATCGGGCTCGCTCTCGGAGCGTTCGCGGCGGGCGCCCTCTGGTCACTGGTCAGCGCGGGCCTGACCGCCCTGCTCGCCGGTCTCCTCGTCGTCGGCATGCTCGCCCTGCTCACCCGGGGCATGCACCTCGACGGCCTGGCCGACACCGTCGACGGGCTCGGCAGCTATGGTCCGCCCCAGCGCGCCCGCGAGATCATGAAGTCCGGCGGTGCGGGCCCGTTCGGCGTGGCCGCGCTCATCTTCGCCGTCGCCGTCCAAGCGGTGGCTTTCGCGACGCTGGCCGATCAGCACCGCTGGCTCGCGCTCGTCCTCGCCGTCACCGTGAGCCGGGTCGCCGTCGTGCCTGCGTGCCGCACCGGCATCCGCGCCGCCCCCGACGCCGGTTTCGGCGCGTTGGTCGCGGGCACGCAGCCGCGCGCCGTCGTGCTGATCTGGACCGCGATCGCCGTCGGCATCGCGGTGTGGGCGGTGCCAGACAACCTCTGGCTCGGCCCCGTTGTCGTGATCGCCGCCCTCGCGGCGACCGTTGTGGTCACCCGGCACTGTGTCCGCCGTTTCGAGGGCCTGTCCGGCGATATTCTCGGCGCAGTAGTGGAGATCACGGTTTCGATTGCCGCAGTGGGCTTCTCGCTGGCGTTATAGCGAAACGCTCAGTTACCGCAAACTCGTACTGGTCACAAGTCCAGGATATCGGCGATTGTGTGCTCCCACAGACCGTCCGGTCAACGGTACTCGGGTGCGTCGCCAGCACACCGGTGGCAATACAGTGGAGCGCATGTCATCCGAGCGCCTCTACTTCCGCCAGCTGCTGTCCGGCCGGGATTACGCCGTCGGCGATCCGATCGCCACGCAGATGCGCAATTTCGCGTATCTGATCGGCGACCGGGAGACCGGCGAGACCCTCCTGGTCGATCCCGCCTACCAAGCGGCCGACCTGGTCGACGTCGCGGAGGCCGACGGCATGCGCGTATCCGGCGTGCTCGCCACCCACCATCATCCCGACCACGTCGGCGGCACCATGCTCGGTTTCACCCTCGGCGGCGTGGCCGAACTGCTCGAGAAGACCAGCGTCCCGGTCCATGTCAACAAGCTCGAACTGGACTGGGTCGCCCAGACCACCGGCATCGCCCCCAGCGAACTGACCGGCCACGACCACGGCGACAAGGTGAAGGTCGGCGCCTTCGAGATCGAGTTACTCCACACGCCCGGTCACACCCCGGGCAGCCAGTGCTTCCTGTTCGACGGCCGCCTCATCTCCGGCGACACCCTGTTCATCGACGGCTGCGGCCGCACCGACTTCCCCGGCGGCGACACCGACGAGATGTTCCGCAGCCTGCGCCAACTCGCCGCTCTCGACGGCAACCCCGTCGTCTACCCCGGCCACTGGTACTCCGAAGCCCCCAGCGCCGCACTGTCCTCCGTCCGCGAGTCCAACTACGTCCTGCGTCCGAAGTCCCTCGGCGAGTGGCAGGCGCTGATGCCGGGCTGAACGAACAGCAGAAGAGCGGGCCCCTACGCCAGGGACCCGCTCTCGAATGCTGTTGTGACGCTTACAGAGTCCGCATCCACCCGTGGGTGTCGGCGAAGGTGCCGCGCTGGATTCCGGTCAGCGTGTCGCGCAGCGCCATCGTCACCTCACCGGGTTCACCACCGCCGATGGCGAACTCACCCTCACCGGACTTCACCCAGCCGACCGGCGTGATCACCGCCGCCGTTCCGCAGGCGAACACCTCACTGATCTCCCCGGATTCGGCGCCCTTGCGCCATTCCTCCACCGAGATCTTGCGCTCCTCCACCGGGTAGCCGGAGTCGGCGGCCAGGGTGAGCAGCGAGTCGCGGGTGATACCGGGCAGCAGCGAACCCGACAGCTCGGGGGTCACCAGCCGCGCCTCCGAGCCGGTGCCGAACACGAAGAACAGGTTGTTGGTGCCCATCTCCTCGACATAGCGACGCTCGCAGGCGTCCAGCCAGACCACCTGGTCACAGCCCTCGTCGGTGGCCTGCGCCTGCGCGAGCAGCGACGAGGCGTAGTTGCCCGCCACCTTCGCCTCACCGGTGCCACCGGGAGCCGCGCGCACGTACTCGGTCGACAGCCACACCCGCACCGGCTTCACACCGCGCGGGAAGTAGGCCCCGGCAGGCGAGGCCAGCAGCAGGTACTTGTAGGCCGACGCGGGCTTCACGCCCAGGCCCGCCTCGGTGGAGAACATGAACGGCCGCAGGTACAGCGAGTCCTCGCCACCGGCCGCGGGCACCCAGTCGG
>NZ_JBHWZY010000068.1:0-14251 GCF_042727815.1 Nocardia sp. NPDC060220 | reverse complement strand
GGCTAGGAGGCTTCCTCGACGAAGTCGACGGCCGCCTCTGCCTTGTCGATCCGCAGCGCGAACCGGAATCCGCATGCCGTCTCGAGTGAGGCGGAGCCCGGCTGCGGACGGTTGCGTACCTCGATGCTGACATCGAGGTCGTCGAACCCGACGTGGAACCGGTCGGCCATCCACAGTTGGGTGTGCCACGCCGTCTGCCCGGCGAGGACATCGCCGGGCGCGGGACGGAAGTCCCGCAGCCGCACACAGACCGGCGTGTACCCGTCGGTGTCAGGCGCGAGGTACAGCACCACCGGGCCGTGCATCTCGAGCAGCAGCCGCAGCACACGCAGCGCATCATCGCTGGCCTCGACCGCACGGTGGCGATGATCTACCTTGCGGCCGTTGGGATGTCGAACCATAGTGCGCTCCTCGCAGTTTTCTCGCCGGTGATCGTGCTCGGGGCACACTATCGTTGCGAAAGGTTGGTCCAGGGTTGGTACCGGTCCAAACCTGCGAAGATCACCCGCGCGTGTCACCGCCACGGAATCGCCTCGCGTCTGCGACGTTGACTACTGATATGGCACTCGAATCGGTTCGCTTCTCGATCCTGGACCGCTCACGCGTGCGGCGCGGGCAGGACCACGCCGACGCCCTGCGCGAGACGGTCGCGTTCGCGGTCCTCGCCGAGCAGTGGGGCTACCACCGGTTCTGGGTCGCCGAGCATCACAGTGTTCCCGGTGTCGCCGGAACCGCGCCGACCGTGCTGGCGGCGGCGGTCGCGGCGGCCACCACGCGCATCCGTGTCGGCACCGGTGGGGTGATGCTGCCCAATCATCAGCCACTGGTCGTCGCCGAGCAGTTCGGCGTGCTCGGGTCGCTGTTCCCCGGACGAATCGACATGGGCCTCGGGCGTTCGGTCGGATTCACCGACGGCGTCCGCCGCGCGCTCGGCCACGGCCTCGACGACGCCGACGATATCGACGCACGCCTCACCGAGGTTCTCGACTACTTCGCGGTGGGCAGGCAGGGTGTGCACGCCGGCTCCGCGGAGGGCGCGGACGTCCCGGTGTTCCTGCTCGCCACCGGCTCCGGGGCCGAGCGCGCCGCACGATTCGGGCTGCCCCTGGTGATCGCCCCGATCGCGGGCACGCAGGCGATGGTGGACGCGATCGAGCGGTACCGCACCCTGTTCCAGCCCTCGGCTCGAGTCCCCCGACCGTATGTCGTCGTCTCCGCGACGGCGATGATCGCCGACTCGACCGAGCAGGCGCACCGACTGCTGCTCCCGGAGGCCTGGTCGAGCGCCTACTCGCGCACGCACGGCGAGTTTCCCGCACTGATCCCACCCGAGGAGATCGACCCGGCGACGATGACCGACCGCCAGCGCCACCTGTTCGAGCAGGCGCTCGGCCACCAGATCCACGGCACCGAGGATGAGGTCGCCGAAGCATTGGAAAAGCTGGTGAGCCGCACCGAGGCCGATGAAATCCTGGTCCACACCAGCACTTTCGATCGAGCGGCGCGTCTGGAATCACATCGGCGGCTGGCCCGCGTCGTGGGCCTGGGCGGCTAGTTCTCGCCGACAAAATTCGCGAGACCGCTTGTACTCCGAAAACAAACCAGTCCGGCTCGCAATTTATTCGACGGTGTAAACAATCGTGAAGTGACTCACTGCGCGAGCACCGTTCTGCAGGACCACATCACCGCGGCGAGGCAGATCGGCCCGATAGCCGTACCATTGCCCACAGCCACACAAACGCCCTGGTCCAGGCGATCTGTGATGTACGAGTGGATTGCCGAAGTTTCCGCAACACCGTGTCGCACAAACGATCTCGCACCGGCCAGTGCGCTGGATCACTGCACCCGATGCCGGCCGATGACCGGTATGGTTCGAGTCCACCGGCGCTCGAGATTCGTCCGGTAAACCATTCTTTCGACCGCATCCGGGAGCTCACGTGTCACAATCGCGTTTCGAATCCATCGGGGCATATCTTCCGTCGAACATCTTGTCCACCACCGAATTGATCTCCCGGTTGAAAACGCCGCCGTCGTTCGATCTGGAGCGCATCACCGGCGTGAAAGAACGCCGTGTGCGCGACACCCGCCCGGAGTCGGTCGAGGACTCGTTCACCCTCGCCGTGAACGCCGCGCGCGACTGCCTGTCGCGGTCGAGCTACGCGCCGGGCAAGCTGGACGTGATCATCTCGTGTTCGATCACCCGCAGCAACGACGGCACCCGCATGTACATGGAGCCCTCGTTCGCGTCGACGATCGCCAAGACCCTCGGCGCCGAACGCGCCATCACCTTCGACGTCTCCAACGCCTGTGCCGGAATGCTCACCGGCACCTACATTCTGGACCGGATGATCCGCTCGGGCGTGGTGCGCAACGGCATGGTGGTCAGCGGCGAGGCGATCACCCCCATCGCCGAGACCGCGGTGAACGAGATCACCGAGAAATACGATCTGCAGTTCGCCTCGCTGTCGGTGGGCGACTCCGGGTGCGCGGTCGTGCTGGACCGCGCGGTCGACGACGCCGACAAGATCCACTACATCGAATTGCTCACCGCCGCAGAACATTCACACCTGTGCCTCGGTATGCCCAGCGACAAGTCGTCGGGCGTCGCGCTCTACACCGACAACCGCAAGATGCACAACGAAGCGCGGTTCCTGCTCTGGCCCGACGCCCAGGGCAGTTTCCTCGAACAGCAGGGCCGCGACTTCGCCGGCGAGCAGTTCGACTACATCATCCATCACCAGTTCGGTGCTGCCGCAGTGCCCTACATCAACGCGGTCGCCGCGCGTGAGTTCGGCGCCGAGATGCCGCCGGACCTCAATGTGATCGAGAAGTACGGAAATACTTCGACCACATCACATTTCATCGTTCTGCACGATCAGCTCGCCGACGACAACATCGCGGCGGGATCGAAACTGCTCATGGTGCCCGCCGCGTCCGGTGTCGTCGCGGGATTCCTGTCCGCCACCATCTCCTCCCTGAAGGTCTGAGGTCAACAATGGGCATTCGCATCCGAGCCACGGGCACGAGCAGGTCGACCGACACCCACAGCGTCGTCACCCACAGCGGGCGGGCTGCCGCACAATGTCTCGAGCAGGCCGGCGTCCGCCCCGACCAGGTCGGCGTGCTGATCAACACCGGCGTGTTCCGCGACTCGAACACCGTGGAACCGGCGGTGGCCGCGCTGATCCAGAAGGCGGCGGGTATCGGGCTCGACTACACCAGGACCGATCCGCGGACCTTCTCCTTCGACCTGATGAACGGCGCGGTCGGCGTCGTCAACGCCGTGCAGGTGGCGGGCTCGGTCTTGGCGACGGGCAGCACCGAGCACGTTCTGATCGTCGCGGGCGACACGCACCCGTCGATGACCCGGTCGAGCGCCGACGCCGACTTCCCTTACGCCACCTCGGGTGCCGCGCTGCTGCTCGAGCAGGTCGACGACCCCGAGGGCTTCGGCCCGGTGTACACCGCGACCGCACCCGGCACTGCCGCGGGACAGGCCTACGTCGACACGGCGGCCATGGGCACCGTCGGGCGAACGCTGATGACGATCGAACGCGAACCCGACTTCGAGGACCGCATCCTCGCGGTGGCCACCGAAGTCGCGCACTCCGCGCTCGCCGACTTCGAGGGCGCCTTCGTCGCGTTGATCGCCTCCACTCCGAGCCCGGGCTTTCCCGGGCGCCTGGCCGAGGCGCTCGGCATCGACCAGGACGCGGTACGGGTGCCCGACCTGTCCGACGGCGACCCGCACACCGCCGCACTGCCGCTGGCCTACGCGCGAGCGAGCGCCGAAGGCACCCTCGCCGGCTACACCCACGTGCTGTTCGTCGCCGCGGGCGCGGGCCCGTCCGCTGCCGCGACGCTGTACCGGCTCCCCGCGGAGACCACCGCGTGACGACGGCGACCTACTGGGCCACGATCGACCGCTTCCGCACGCTCGCCCGCGAGGAGCCCGACCGCGAGGCGGTCATCTATCCCGGCGGCACGACCGCCGACGGGCTGCCCGACTACCGCGACATCACCTATCGCGACCTCGATCACTGGTCCGACGCCATCGCCGAACATCTCACCGATTCCGGGGTGGGCAGTGGCACCCGCACGATCGTGCTCGTGCTGCCGAGCCCGGAGCTGTACGCGATCCTGTTCGCGCTGTTGAAGATCGGCGCCGTTCCGGTCGTCATCGATCCGGGCATGGGTGTGCGCCGCATGGTGCACTGTCTGCGCGCGGTCGAAGCGCAGGCGTTCATCGGGATCCCGCAGGCGCATGCCCTGCGGGTGCTGTTCCCGCGCAGTTTCCGGGGTGTGCGCACCACGCTCACCGTGGGGCGCCGCTGGTTCTGGGGTGGGCCGACGCTGGATTCGTGGACTCGCACCCCCTCCGGTGCGCCGCCCGAGCGGGTTCCCGCCGATCCCGACGAGTTGCTGATCATCGGATTCACCACGGGCAGTACCGGTCCCGCCAAAGCCGTCGAGCTGACGCACGGCAATCTCGCGGCGATGGTGGAGCAGGTGCACGCCGCCCGCGGGCACACGCCACCCGGCACGTCCCTGGTGACACTGCCGCTGGTGGGCGTCCTCGATCTACTGCTCGGGTCGCGGTGTGTGTTGCCACCGCTGATTCCGAGCAAGGTCGGCTCGACCGATCCGGCGCACGTGGTCGACGCGATCGGGCGTTTCGGCGTGCGCACGATGTTCGCCTCGCCCGCGGTCCTCATCCCGCTGCTGGAACGGTTGCGCGCGCATCCGGTCGACCTACCGTCGCTGGCCAGCATCTTCTCCGGTGGCGCACCAGTTCCGCACTGGTGCGTCGCCGGGTTGCGCGAGGTCTTGCGCCCCGATGTCGAGATCTACGCCGGATACGGCTCGACCGAGGCGCTGCCCATGTCGACGATCGAATCGCGGGAATTGCTCGCCGGTCTGGTCGAGCGCGCCAAGAGCGGCGAGGGCACCTGCATCGGCCTGCCCACCGATCGAGTGCGTGTCCGGCTGCTCGCCATCACCGATGACCCCGTCGAGACCTGGGACGACACCGAAGAACTCGGCGCACGCGAGGTCGGCGAGATCGTCGTCGCGGGCCCGAATGTGAGTACGCGCTACTACTGGCCCGCGCAGGCCAACACCGCGGGCAAGATCAGCGATGGCGAGCAGATCTGGCACCGCACCGGTGATCTGGGATGGCTCGACGAGCAGGGCCGGATCTGGTTCTGCGGGCGTAAGAGTCAACGGATCACGACCGCGCGTGGTCCGATGTTCACCGTGCAGATCGAACAGGTCTTCAACGTGGTCGCCGGAGTTACGCGCACGGCGCTGGTCGGTGTCGGCGCTCCCGGCGCCCAGCGTCCGGTCCTGTGCGTGGAGCTCGAACCCGGCGCGGACGCGGTGGCCGCACTCACCCGATTGCGGACGCGCGCCACCGAATTCGACACTCTCGCTCCGATCGCCGAATTCCTCGTACATCCGCGCTTCCCGGTCGATATCCGGCACAACGCCAAGATCGGCCGCGAACAACTCGCCCGCTGGGCCACGAAGAAACTGGACTCGCGACGATGAAGATCCTGGTCACCGGCGCGTCCGGATTCCTCGGCGGCGCCATCGTGCGGGCGCTGGTCGCGCAGGGCTCCCACGATGTCTCGATCCTGGTGCGGCGCAGCAGTATTCTCGACGATCTCGGTCCAGCCGTGGAACACGTCACACTCGTCTACGGGGACCTGGCCGACGCGGCGTCGCTGAGCCGGGCCACCAGCGGCATGGACGCGGTGATCCACAGCGCCGCGCGGGTCGACGAACGCGGCACCAGGGACCGCTTCTGGACCGAGAACGTGCGGGCCACCGAGCTGCTCCTGGATGCGGCGCGTCGGGGCGGCGCGGGCCGGTTCGTTTTCATCTCGAGTCCGAGTGCCCTGATGGAGCGAGACGGCGGCGATCAAGTCGACGTCGACGAGTCGCTGCCGTATCCGAGCCGCTACCTCAATCACTACTCCGAAACCAAGGCCGCGGCCGAACGCGCCGTACTCGCCGCGGACACAGCGGAATTCACGACCGTGGCGCTGCGACCGCGAGCGATCTGGGGCGCCGGCGACCGATCGGGGCCGATCGTTCGATTGCTCGATCGCACCGCCGCGGGCTCGCTGCCGGACCTGTCCTACGGTCGCACCGTCGAGGCCTCGCTGTGCCACGTGGACAATATCGTGCACGCCTGCCTCCTGGCGGTGCGCTCGGACACGGTGGGCGGCAAGGCGTATTTCATCGCCGATGCCGAGAAGACCGATGTCTGGGGGTTCCTCGGTGAGGTCGCCACGCGACTGGGCTTCCAGGCCCCGGCGCGCCGGCCGAACCCGCGGGTGCTCGCCGCCGTCGTCGCGACCATCGAAACGATCTGGCGGATACCGGCGGTGGCCGATCGCTGGTCGCCTCCGCTGTCGCGCTACGCCGTCGCATTGATGACACGCACCGCCACCTACGACACCGGTGCGGCTCGTCGCGATCTCGGCTACGTGCCTGTGGTGGATCGCGAGACCGGTCTGGCCGGATTCCTGGCGTGGCTCGACGAGCAGGGCGGCATCGAGGTGCTCGCCGAGAACCTTCGATAGTTCGCGGCCACCGTCACACCCGCCACGACACCTTCGGCACGGCCCGCGCGGCACCGACGACGCCCCAGGAGGCAATCATGAACGGCAGCAAGGTTTTCCGTCGTCCGGTGACGACCACCGAGCGGATGTATTTCCCCATGCGCGAGCTGGCCCCGCCCTTCCTCATGCAACTGGTGGTTCCCGGTGAGGGCAACATCGACCCGGATGCATTGCGCACAGCGGTAACCACCGCCGCGGCGGCCACCCCCGGTGCGCGACTGCGGCGGCGCGGCAACGAGTGGGTCGACAGTGACATCGCCCCGGCCGTGCGCGTTCTCGACCACCGGCTGAGCTACCCCGCCCTCGAGACCGATCCGGTCCTCACGGGCGCGATCGGACCGACCCCTGATGCCACCGTCGAGGTGCTGCTGCTCGCCGGCGCGCCGACCACGCTGATCTTCCGCGTCTTCCACGGCGTGATGGACGGCATCGGCATGGTGGCGTGGGTGACGAATGTGCTGCGCGCACTACGCGGTGAAGACCCGGTTCCCCAGCCCGATCCGATCGCCGACCAGGAACTCGTCGCGAGAATCGGCGCTCCCGGCAGGCCGACTCCGATGGTTCCGCGCTACCGCACCGCCGTCGGCCGAGGCCGGCAGCGCCGCGATCTCGCGCCGCATCTGCTGCGTCATCGCCGGATCGCGGCGGCTGGTTCCGGCGCGTTGGCCCGCGTCTGTGCCCTGCTGGCTGCCGAGACTGCCGGCACCTCGCGCATCATGATGCCCGTGGACCTGCGCCGCCACGACCCGGCGCTGCGCTCCACCGCCAACCTCGCGCTACCTCTGTTCCTCGATATCGAGCCCGGACGCGACTGGATCTCGATCAAGGATCAGATCAAGGCCGGTTTGCACGAACGGCGCGAGCTGAATCAGCTGGCCAACACCCGCATCACCCTGGTCCCGGACCCGATCAACCGCGGCGTGCTGCGCACCACGAACTGGCTCGGCGCCCGCCTCGGCCGAAACCTCGCCTCGGCTACCGTCTCCCATATGGGCCGCTTCACCGCCGACGAACTCGCCGTCCCCGGCTTCCGCCCGACCGGACTGTTCGTCCTGCCCCAGCACAGCATCGCCATGCCCCTGCTGTTCGGGCTGACCGAGTTCGACGGCCATACCGACCTGACCGTGTCGGCACGCAACGGCGCGGGCATCGAGGCCCGCCTCGAAGCCCTGCTCGATCGCATCGTCTCCATGCTCGAAGCCGACCTTCCCGCACCGAGCTCGGCAGACCGGCAGCGGTAGCCACCCGCCCGACTCCGGCGACCAGGTCGCTACCGCGACTATCCTGGACACCGTGGGCATCATCGGTGAACTCTTCCCAGGCAAGAAGCTGCAGAACGAGGGCAGCGGCGACTCCAACGGTCAACCCCACCTCGACTTGGACCTCGAAGCAGGCGTCATCCGGGTCTCCGGCGCCACTACCGCGCCCCCGACCGACGACGAACCCGACGCCTGACCTGCCACCGTCGGTCCGCGTGACCGGCTCGGCAGTGCGCTGTCGTTCGCGGGCCACTCGATCGACGCAACCGTTCTGACATGCCGTCTCTGGGCCGAGCCGGCGCTCGCATGCGCCGCGGTCGCCTCGCGAGTCGCTAACCACCGAGGAAGGCCGTCCAAGCAAGCATCGAAGCGGCGAGCGCGTTCTCCCATTCCGGTTCCCGCTCCCGTGGTTCGTCGCGCGATCCCGAAGGCGGAATCGCCCGCCGATTCGGTGTGGAGGCGGCGACCGGATCCCTCCACCGGCGCCCACCCCAGCGGGGGTGTTCGCCGCCCATCGCTACCGTCGCCATCACTGCGCCGAGGAAGCGTCGGCGGCCGGTTGCGCGCGTCGGCCACGGACGGAGGCCACCGCGGACACACCGAGCGCCCCCAGCGCGGCCCCTGTCGTGCGTCTCATGACGCCTCCGCGCGCGCGAGTGCGGCGACGAACGCATCAGCGTCGACCCCACCGACCACGCGGCCCTCGTGCACGATCAGCACCTCACCGTGATAGTCGGCGAGCCGTGTCACCGCGGCTCCCACCGGCTCGGTGGTGCCGGCGAACGCCGGCGGCGGGTCCAGGTGCGCGCCGATCGGATCCTCGTCCAGAGCGCCAATGAGGCGCGCCTGCGTTGCGGTACCCAGCACCTCGGCGACCACCACCGGCCCCGCGGTCTGCCGGGCGAGGACGACCGGAAGAGATCGTCGCGAAGCCAGTTCTCGGCGGACCGACGCCACGGTCGTTGTCGACGGGAGCAACCGCGCCTCGGCGAGCACCGACGAACCTGCCCCGACCGACCGGCCTCCCTCGACCACACCGAGCGCCGAACCGACCGTCAGCTCACCATGGGCCGCGAGCAACGGAAATCCGTACTGCCCGAGCCAACCGTCGTCGAAGTACTTCGACAGGTATCCGCGTCCCGAGTCGGGCGCGATCACCACCACCACATCCTCGGGCCCGAGCGCGCGGGCCACCCGCAGCGCCGCGGCGATCGACGTGCCGGAGGAACCACCGAGCAGCAGGCCTTCCTCCTTGGCCAGCCGGTGCAGCACTCGGAGCGATTCCCCATCGGAGATCCGCTCGACACGGTCGATCACCTCGGTGTGGTAGGACTGCGGCCATTCGTCGAGCTCGGTGTCGGGATGCCGGTAGTGGCCCACCGACTCGACATACCAGGCACGACCGTCACCGCCGCCGTACACCGATGTCTCGGGATCGGCGCCGACGACCTGGACCCGGCCGACCGAGGCCTGCTTCAGGAATTCCCCTGTGCCGCTGACGGTTCCGCCGGTGCCGATGCCCGCGACAAAGTGGGTGACGCCGCCGCCGGTCTGCGCCCAGATCTCGGGACCGGTGGTTTCCCGATGAGCGGTGGGGTTGGCCGGGTTGTCGTACTGGCCCGCGAACCAGGCACCCGGGATTTCCTCCGCGAGCCGCAGCGCGACACTGCGCAGGTGCTCGGGGTGCCCGACCGGACGGCCACCGGGTGTCACATGCACCTCGGCGCCGTAGGCCCGCAGCAGCGCGATCTTGTCGCGGCTCGACTTGTCCGGCACGACCACCACCGTGCGATAGCCGCGTGCCGCCGCGATGGCAGCCAACCCGATGCCGGTGTTGCCGGAAGTCGCCTCCACCACGGCCCCACCGGGCCGCAACTCCCCCGCGGCCGCGGCCGCGTCGAGCATGAACAGCGCCGCCCGATCTTTCACGCTCCCCGCGGGATTGAGATATTCGAGCTTCACATACACCGTGGCGGCGATGTCGTCGGTGATCCGGTTCAACCGGACCAGCGGGGTGTACCCGATGGCCTGGTCGATGGAATCGAACACCGTGGCGGTGCGCACGGTGTGATCGATGTCGATGGTCATGCGTCCGAACTTCCTGTTTCGCCGAGCGACCGCGGCACTGCGCACCGCCGTCGCAGATAGTCGGGGTCGAAACCGCTTTCTCCGAGCACAATTCGGCGCGGACCCTCGGCCGCGCGTGCACATTCCAGATTCCTCGCCACCGCGCCGCGTCGACAGGTTTGTTCTCACCCGGATTCGATCGGCGCCTCGTGAATTACTCGCACCGGTGCGCCGAATCATTGCGCCTGGACAGCGTGGTGGCGATAGTTCTCGGCACGTCGTCGACCAGGAGGCCGCCATGACCGCGACCGAACCACCCCGCTCCGGCGCACAAGCCGTCGACCGTGCCGTGTACGTGTTGAACTGCTTTCAGGGCGGGGACCCCGAATTGTCGCTGAGCGAATTGGCGCAGCGGGCCGGACTCCCGGTGAGCACCACCTTCCGGCTGGCGCAGGCGCTGGTGCGCGGCAGGCTGCTGGAGCAGGACCCGGCAACCGACCGCTACCGGATCGGGCACGGACTGGCGTGCCTGGCCCGTCCCGCGCTGTCACGGCTCGGGCTCGACGACGCGGCGCCGCACCTGTACGCGCTGGCCGCAGGCATCAAGATCACCGTCAGTCTCAGTGTCGCCGATGCCGACGAAGCCCTCACGGTGTTCCAGGCCAGGCCACCGATCCATTTCTGCCACAACCAGATTCCGCAGGAGCGGCGACCGTTGAGCACCAGCGCGGTCGGTCACGCGCTGCTCGCGCATGCCTCGGTGGGACTCGACCGCGGCAACGGCGAACTCTTCGACACCATTCGTCGTCGTGGGTTCGCCATCGAGGAGATCGACAGCGACGAACCGATCCGCGCGATCGCCGTCCCGGTCCTCGGTCCGGATCGGCAGGTGTGGGGTGCGATCGGTGTGCAGGCGCGCGCGGTACGTCTGGATCGCGATCTCGTTCGTGCCGTTCTGCCCGCCATGCACCAGATCGCGGTACGTATCGGTCCGTATTTCCATACCGCGGCCGCAGGTGAGGGATTCGACGCACCATGATTTTCACGATGTGGAAACAGTATTGCCGAGCCGTTATCTGTTGACGCACTATTGAATACAGGCGGCGTCCCCTACGCCGATCCCGCTCACGAAAGTCTCATCATGATCGAATCCCCCGCGCTCGTCCGCCGTCGTACGGTGGACTTGATGCGCCTGTCCCCCGGATTCTGTCGCAGCTGAAACAGCGGCGGCATTCCTCCGTCGCCGATCTCCACTTTCTCTCATACCCCGTTGATCCGCCCTTCGTGTGCGGATCGTCGCGGCGTGCGCCCCTGGTGGCCCGCCGCGTGGTCCTCCCACGCCGTAGAAAGAATTCGCGAACCATGTTGTCCAATACCTTCCGACGACGTCCGCTGCGTGCGCTCGCCGCCGCGCTCGTCGCACCCGCCGTCCTCGCGGTCGTCACCGCATGCGGCGGCACCGATGCGGTGACGACCGCCGACGGCAAGACCGTGCTGCGCTACCAGGGACAGACCGGACAGGTCACACCGTACGAGCTCGCCGACAACCTGGGCTACTTCACCAAGATCAGCTTTCAGTGGGAGGGCGACACCACCAGCGGCCCGGCCAACATCCAGGCGGCCGCCACCAAGCAGGTCGAATTCGGTAGCGCGTTCAACGGCGCGGTGGTCAAGCTCGCCGCGGGCGGCGCGCCGGTGCAAGCCGTGCTCAGCTCCTACGGCTCCGATGCCAAGTCGTTCACCGGCTACTTCGTACGCGACAACGCCGGCATCACCAACGCCCGTGACCTGATCGGCAAGAAGGTCGGCGTCAACACCCTCGGCGCGCACCACGAGTTCGTCACCCGCGAATGGCTGCACCAGCAGGGCCTGAGCGAGGCCGAGATCAAGCAGGTCCAGCTGATCGTGGTGCCGCCGGTCAACACCGAGGAAGCGCTGCGCAGCGGTCAGATCGACGTCGGCGCGCTCGGCAGCGTATTCCGGGAGACCGCCGTCGAGCGCGGCGGCCTGCACCCACTGTTCACCGACAAGGACATTTTCGGCGAATTCGATTACGGCACCTATGTTTTCCGCAAGGACTACATCGCGCAGAATCCCGAGGCCGTCAAGGACTTCGTGCAGGGCACCGCGCGTGCCACCCGCTGGCTGCAGCTCACCCCGCGTGATCAGGTGGTCGCCAAGTTCACCGAGATCATCACCAAGCGCGGCCGCAACGAGAACCTCAAGTTGCTCGACTACTGGCGCAGCCCCGGCCTGCCGGTGCCCGGAGCGGTGATCGCGGACAAGGAGATCCAGATCTGGATCGACTGGCTCGAGCGCAACGGCGAACTGCCCAAGGGCAAGATCACCGCCAAGGACCTGTTCACCAACAAGGACAACCCCTACGCCAACGGCACCTACCAGCCGACGAGCGGCCCGACCGGAGAGGTGGTGGCCGCGAAATGACCGGCACCCCAGCCAAACTCGCGTTGCGATCGGTGGGCAAACAGTTCGCCGTGCGCGGCACCGACGAGAAGTTCACCGCGATCGACGACATCTCCATCGAGGTCGAAGCAGGCGAATTCCTCGTCCTGGTCGGGCCCAGCGGCTCCGGCAAATCCACGCTGCTCGATCTGCTCGGCGGGCTGAGCAAGCCCAGCTCCGGGCAGATCCTCCTGGACGGAGCCCCGATCACCGGTCCCGGCCTCGACCGCGGTGTGGTGTTCCAGCAGTACGCGCTGCTGCCGTGGCGCACCGCCCGCGCCAACATCCAGTTCGGCCTCGAAGCCAAGGGCATCGCTCGCAAGGAACGCAAGGCGATCGCCGAGCACTACCTGGAACTGGTCGGCCTGGCCGGCTTCGGTGACCGGTATCCGCACGAATTGTCCGGCGGGATGAAGCAACGAGTGGCGATCGCGCGCAGCCTGGCCTTCGATCCCGAGGTGCTGCTGATGGATGAACCATTCGCCGCACTCGACGCGCAGACGAGAGAGTCGCTGCAGGACGAACTGCTGCGGATCTGGCGCACGACCGGCAAGACGATCCTGTTCATCACCCACGGCATCGACGAGGCGGTGTACCTGGGCCAGCGCGTCGCGGTACTCACCTCGCGTCCCGGCCGGGTGAAGGCCGTGATCGATATCGACATCGACCGCAGCGGCGATATCGATGTCCGCTCCAGTGAACAGTTCCGCGACTACCGCCATCGGATCTGGACGGAACTGCAAAGCGAGGTGAGCCGGGCCCAGCGCCTCGAACTCGCCGCCGACGACAGCACGGCCGCCGCGGCGGTCGCGTCCACCGACAGGAGTCCCGCCCATGTCTAGCGCCGTCCCCCTGCTCGTCCGTCCCATCGAAGTCGCCGCCGCCGAACCGGCCGCATCGCCGGTTACCCCCATCACGGCACCCGCTGCCCGCTCCACGCTCACCCGGGCGGCGGGCTCGGCGGGCAGCGCGGTGCTCCGCATCGCCAAACCACTGCTCGCCTTCGCGTTGCTGCTCGGCGCGTGGGAGCTGGCGCCCCGGTTCGGCCTGGTCGACGAGGTATTCCTCCCGCCGTTCTCCACGGTGGTGCAGGCCTTCTTCGAGTTGGCGGGCAACGGCCAGCTGGCCGAACACACCTCGGCGAGCCTCACCCGCTCGGTCACCGGCTTCTCCTTCGCCCTGGTGATCGCCGTCCCGGTCGGCATCGCCATCGCCTGGTACAAGCCGGTATCGGATTTCCTCAATCCGGTGCTCGAACTGTTCCGCAACACCGCTGCGCTCGCGCTGCTGCCGGTGTTCGTGCTGATCCTCGGCATCGGCGAGACCTCGAAGATCGCGCTGATCGGCTACGCCACGTTCTTCCCGATCCTGCTCAACACCATCACCGGCGTGCGCACCGTCGACCCGCTGCTCGTGAAATCGGCGGTCTCACTGGGCTTCTCGCCACTGCGGTTGTTCCAGAAGGTGATTCTGCCCGCGGCGATCCCGTCCATCTTCACCGGCATCCGGATGGCCGCGGCGGGCTCGATCCTGGTCCTCATCGCCGCCGAGATGATCGGCGCGCGAGCCGGTTTGGGCTATCTCATCACCGCCGCGCAGCAGAACTTCCAGATTCCGCAGATGTACGCGGGGATCGTCGCGATCTCGCTGATCGGTCTCGGTTTCAACTTCGCCCTCGTCGCGCTGGAACGCCGGCTCTCGCGCTGGCGCACCTCACCGACCAATGCCTGATCAGGAGATCACCATGGCTCGCAAGACTTTCCACCTGAACGCCTTCCTGATGGGCGTCGGCCACCACGAGGCCGCGTGGCGCCATCCCCGCACCGACGAACC
>NZ_JBHWZY010000067.1:0-14327 GCF_042727815.1 Nocardia sp. NPDC060220 | reverse complement strand
GATGCCGCGCTACCTGCGACCGAGTTTCCATCCCTCCCAGCTGGGTTCGATGGACAACGCCCTGCGGTATCTGGCGCACTCGCCGGCGGCTCGCGCGTGAACCCTCCCGCGGGTGTCGCGACACCGAGCCTGCGAGCCCTCGGTGCCGCCGTCGACATCTACAAGAAGGTTTTCACCCAGCCCGCGCTGTCGCCACCACATCCGGTGCGGCACAACGGCTTCGATCTCGACGTGCGGGTGGAAGCGGTGCACGCCGAGGCCGCCGACGTGGTGAGTCTGACCCTGGTGGGCACCGAAGGCGGGTACCTGCCGTCGTGGCGGCCGGGGTGCCACATCGATGTCTTCCTCGCCTCGGGCCGCCAGCGCCAGTACTCGCTGTGCGGTGACCCGCGCGACCGGCATCGCTACCGGATCGCGGTGCGCCGCATAGACAACGGCGGCGGCGGATCGCGGGAGATGCACACCCTGCGCGCCGGTGACGTGTTGCGCATCCGCGGTCCGCGCAACGCCTTCACCTTCGTCGAGACCGCGCCGTCGTATCTGTTCATCGCCGCGGGCATCGGGATCACGCCGATCCTGCCGATGGCTCGGGCGGCCGGTTCCCGAGGGCGACTGGTCTATCTGGGCCGTTCGCGCGAGACCATGCCGTTCCTGGCCGAGCTCCCGGCAGGCGCCGAGGTGCGCCCCGACGACGAATTCGGCTCACCCGATCTGCCCGCACTGCTGGCCACCGCCGCCCCCGGTGCGGCGGTCTACGTGTGCGGTCCTCCCCCGGTGCTCGACGCCGCCCAGCGCAGCCTGTTCGCGCTGAATCCCACTGCCTCGCTACACACCGAACTGTTCTCGGCGCGGCCGGTGACCGACGGCAAAGCCTTCGACATCACCCTCGCGCGCAGCGGGCGGACCGTGCGCGTCGAGAGCACCGAAACCGCGCTCGACGCGATCCGCCGGGTGCGCCCCGACGTCGTCTACTCCTGCCGACAGGGCTTCTGCGGCAGCTGCAAGACCAAGGTCCTCGCGGGCTCGATCGATCATCGCGACCGACTACTCCCCCCGGGCGAGCGTGCCGACCACCTCCTCACCTGCGTGTCCCGTTCCGCCGGTGGCGCACTCACGCTGGACCTCTGACCGCGAAAGGCACGCCTCCCGTGACCACCACCCTCAGCTTCGACGTCCACAGCCCCGCGACCGGTGCCCTGGTCGGTTCCTATCCCAGCCATGACGAGAGCGCCGTCGAGGCCGCCGTCGAACGGGCCCACGGTGCCGCGACCTGGTGGCGCACCGCGGGTTTCGACGAACGCGCGCGTCGTCTCGATCGCTGGCGCGCCGAGATCACCCGCGGCCGTGACGAACTCGCTCGCATCATGAGCCAGGAGATGGGCAAACCCCACTCCGACGCCGCGCTCGAGATCGTGATGGCGCTCGAACACCTGAAATGGGCCGCGCACAACGCGAAAGACGTGCTCGGCCCGCGATCGGTCGCGCCCAGCCTGTTGACCGTCAACCAGGCCTGCCGGCTCGAGTACCGCCCCTTCGGCGTGGTCGGGGTGATCGGCCCCTGGAACTACCCGGTGTTCACCCCGCTCGGCTCGATCTCGTTCGCCCTCGCCGCGGGCAACGCGGTGGTGTTCAAACCCAGCGAGTACACCCCGGGAGTCGGCGTCTGGCTCGCCGAGGCGTTCGCCCGCGTCGTCCCCGAACAGCCGGTGCTGCAAGTGATCACCGGCGGCGGTGAGACCGGCGCGGCGCTGTGCCGCAGCCGGGTCGGCAAGATCGGGTTCACCGGTTCCACCGAGACGGGCAAACGCGTGATGGCCGCCTGTGCGCAGCGGCTCACGCCGGTGCTCATGGAATGCGGCGGCAAGGACGCACTCGTCGTCGACGCCGACGCCGACCTCGGCGCCGCCGCCGACGCCGCGCTGTGGGGTGGCATGGCCAATGCCGGGCAGACCTGCCTCGGAGTGGAGCGGGTGTACGTCCACGCCGACGTCTACGACACCTTCCTCGCCGAACTGCTCGATCGGGCCCGCGGCCTGCGAGCCGGGTCGGGAACAGCGAAGATCGGTCCGATCACCATGCCCAAACAGCTGGCCGTGATCCACCGCCACATCGAGGACGCCCTCGCGCGCGGCGGGCGGGCGTTGCTGGGCGGCCTCGACGCCATCGAGGGCCAGTTCGTGCAGCCGACCATCCTGGTCGACGTGCCGCACGACGCCGCGGCGGTCACCGAGGAGACCTTCGGCCCGACGCTGGTCGTCACCCGGGTCGCGTCCATGGACGAGGCGATCGAGCGGGTCAACGACTCGGAGTACGGGCTCGGCGCCACCGTCTTCGCCCGCCGCGACGGCGACGCCATCGCCGACCGCATCGACGCGGGCGCCACCTCGATCAACGCGTTCGTCGCGCACGCCACCATCCCGGCGCTGCCGCTGGGTGGGGTCGGCGCCTCCGGCTTCGGCCGGGTGCACGGTCCCGACGGTCTGCGCGAGTTCACCTACGCCAAAGCGACTACGCGGCAGCGGTTCCCCTCGCCGCTGGCGCTCACGACATTCACCCGCAGCGCCCGGATCGACACCGTCGTCGATCGCCTGGTCTCGGTGCTGCACGGAAGGATCGGCTGACCCATGCCCGCAGAACACACGCACATCGTCGTGCTCGGCGCCGGATTCGGCGGGATCGGGCTGACGATCAAACTCCGCGAAGCCGGCTTCGACGACATCGTCGTGCTGGAACGCGCCGACGACCTCGGCGGCACCTGGCAGGCCAACACCTACCCCGGCTGCGCCTGCGATGTCCCCTCCCAGCTCTACAGCTACTCCTTCGCGCCCAACCCGGAGTGGTCGCGCACCTACGGCAAGCAGCCCGAGATCCTCGACTACCTGCGCACTGTCGCCGAGTCCAACGACGTGATCCGGCACGTGCGGCTCGGCACCGAACTCCTGGACGCGCGCTGGGACGACGAGCGGTCGCTGTGGCGGATCGCGACCTCGCGAGGCGAGCTCACCGCGGACTACTTCCTCTCCGCCGCAGGAATTTTCGCGGAGGCGAAGTATCCGTCGCTGCCCGGCCTCGACACCTTCGAGGGCGCGGCCTTCCATTCCCTGCACTGGGACCACGACCACGATCTGACCGGCAAGCGCGTCGCGGTGATCGGCACGGGCGCCTCCGCGGTCCAGTTCGTACCGGAGATCCAGCCGAAGGTCGCCGCGCTGACGGTGTTCCAGCGGTCGGCGCCGTGGATCGTGCCGCGGATGGACCGCCCGACGATCGGGCTCGAACGTCGCCTGCTGCGCCAGATCCCATTGGCGCAGAAGGCTGTTCGGGGGACCTGGTATTCGCTGATCGAGGGTTTCGGGCTGGTCGGGTTCGTCGACAACCGATTCCGGCATCCCTTCGAGCTGCTGGGCCGGATCCAGCTGCGCCGCCAGATCCGCGACCCGAAGCTGCGTGCGAAGGTGACGCCGGACTACATGATCGGCTGCAAGCGAGCCATCTTCTCCGACGCCTATCTCCCCGCCCTCGACAAGGACAACGTCGACGTCGTCACCGACGGTATCGCCGAGGTGCGCGCACGCTCCATCGTGACCCGCGCCGGGGTCGAGATCCCGGTGGACACCATCATCTACGGCACCGGTTTCACCTCGACGCCGAGTGTTTTCGATCGCATCGTCGGCCACGACGGGCGCTCGATCGCCGAGCTGTTCCGGCAGCGTCCGCAGACCTATCTCGGTGCCGCGGTGGCCGGGTTCCCGAATTTCTTCTGCACCCTCGGTCCGTTCGGTGCGGCGGGCAACCAGTCGGCGGTGTTCATGATCGAGTCGCAGATCGCCTACATCGTCGACGCGCTGAGCACGCTGCGCGCCCGCGGCGAAACCCGCATCGAGGTGCGGTCGCAGGTCCAGCGCGACTTCGTCGAGGAGATGGGCAGGCGCAGCGCCGAGACCGTGTGGCTCACCGGCGGCTGCGAGAGCTACTACACCACCGCCGAGGGCGGCAACGCCGGGCTGTACCCGAACTGGAGCTTCGAATACCGCCGCCGCACCAGACGATTCGACATCGAGTCCTATGAGGTGTCGGCATGATGGGCCTGCCCGATCTCGCGCCGACCTCCTGGTTCGCGCGCTCCTACGACGTGGCGGGCAAGGTCGTCCTGATCACCGGCGCGGGCCAGGGCATCGGCCGTGAGCTGGCCGCGATCCTGTCCCATCGTGGTGCGCGGGTCGTGGTGGTCGATATCGACGCGGTCGCGGCCCGCCGGGCCGCCGACGAGTTGGGGTTGGACGCCCACGGTATCGGCGCCGATGTCGCCGACCGGGCGCAGATGACAGCGGCGGTCGACGAGGTGGTGCGCCGATTCGGCACCCTCGACGTGGTGGTCGCCAACGCGGGCGTGACGCCCGAGCCCGCCACCGTGCGCACGATGGACCCGGCGGACTTCGACCGGGTGATCGGGATCAACCTCACCGGCGTGTTCAACACCGTGCACCCGGCCCTGGACCACATCGTGTCCGCGCGCGGGCACGTCGTGGTGGTGTCGTCGTGCGCGGCGTTCGCACCGGGGATGGGCGGCTCGCCGTACATGGTGAGCAAGGCCGCGGTCGAACAGCTGGGGCGGGCACTGCGCGTGGAACTCGCCGCGAGCGGGGCCAGTGCCGGCGTCGCGTACTTCGGCGTCGTCGACACCGCGATGACCCACGACATGCTCGACACCGACGACCTGGGCAAAGAGCTCGACGCGATGCTGCCGTGGCCGCTCAATGTGCGGATCACCGCCGAGTACGCGGCCAAGACGATCGCCGACGGCATCGCCCGGCGCGCACCGCGCACCATCGCCCCGAGCGGGTGGGAGCCCTACGCGTTGCTGCGCGGTGCGATCAACGTCGTGCTCGATCACCGGCTCGCCGCCGACTCCACGGTGCACGCGCTGATCCGGGCGATCGAGCAACGCCGGTGAGCGCCGAACGCGGGTCGCTGCGGGCGCGCACCGTCCGGCGGGTGTCGGCGCTCACGGTGGGTCAGCTGGCCGCGTTCGCGCCGGTGAACGCCTACACGCTGCCGCCGTCGCGGTTGCTGATCGAACAGGCATTGCGGGCGGGCGCGCCGCCGTTGCGCGCGACGGCGACCGAGCCGGTGGACGAGGACGGGATCCGCGGCGAGTGGGTGCGTGGGCCGCGCGCCGACCGTACCGACGCGGTCGTGCTCTACATCCACGGCGGCGGGTTCGTCGCCGGTTCGGCCCTCGGGTACCGCGGCGTCGCCTCCCGGCTGTCCACCGCGACCAAGCTCGCGGTGTTCACCCTCGACTACCGCCTCGCGCCCGAGCACCCGTTCCCGGCCGCACCCGCCGATGTGGCCGCCGCCTTCGAGTGGCTGTCGCGGCGCTGTCCGGCGGACCGGATCGTCGTCGCCGGTGATTCCGCCGGCGGCTTCCTGGCGGCTCACCTGACCATCGAGAACGCCCGCGCCGGGCAGCCCGAACCGGGTGCGCTGGTGTTGTTCTCCCCGATGGCCGACCTGAGTCTGGCCACCGCCATCGGCCACGAGAACCAGCACCGCGACGGTCTGCTGTCCACCCAGATCGCCAGGCAGGCGATCGCCGCGTTCACCGCCGAACCGTTCGACCTGCGACCTGTCCACGGAATGCGGCTGCCGCCCACCTTGATCCACGCCAGCGACACCGAGTACTTCGGCGCCGACGCGACCGAACTCGCGCGGCGCTGGCAGGCCACCGGGGCGCAGTGCGAACTGCAGGTGTGGCCGGATCAGATGCACGCCTTCCAGACCCTGCCGATCGTCGTCCCCGAGTCGAGGACCGCCTATCGCGCAGCGGCTCGCTTCGTCGCCACCCATCTCGACACCGCCCCCGCGGTCATGACCCAGAAAGCGCCTGCCTCGTGAGCATTTCCCGTTTCGACACCCTGCCCGCAGCGTTCCAGCACACCGCCTCGATCGCCCCCACCGCGATCGCCTTGCGCACCCCCGGCGACACCAAGACCCTCACCTGGGCCGAGTACGCGACCCAGGTCCGCGCCGTCGCCGCCGGACTGGCCGGTCTCGGTGTGCGTCGCGGCGACACCGTCGCACTGATGATGAGCAACCGGGTGGAGTTCTATCCCCTGGAAGTGGGTGCGCAGCATCTGGGCGCCACCTCGTTCTCGGTGTACAACACGCTCTCCCCCGAACAGCTCGCCTACGTGCTCGGCAATGCCGGAGCGCGCGTGGTGATCTGCGAGCCGCAGTACGCGAAGCTCATCGCCTCGTCCGGGGTCGACGTCGACCACATCGTGTGCGTCGACGAGGCGCCCGAGGCAACCCTGTCGGTGAAGGATCTGCTCGCGGCGGGCCGTGACGATTTCGACTTCGACGCCGCCTGGCGCGCGGTCCGTGGCGAGGACGTCGCGACGCTCATCTACACCTCGGGCACCACCGGCGCGCCCAAGGGCGTCGAGACCACCCATGCCGCCCTGCTGTTCCAGGTGTACGGCATCGCCGACATCCTCGGCATCGAATTCGGTGACACCATCACCTCGTTCATGCCGACCGCGCACATCGCCGACCGGCTGACCGCGCTCTATGTCCAGGAGGTGCTGGGCACCCAGGTGACCAGTGTCGGCGATCCCAAGCAGATCGCCGCCGCCCTCGCCGACCTGCATCCGACCATCTGGGGCGCGGTGCCGCGGGTGTGGGAAAAGCTCAAGGCCGCCATCGAATTCAAGGTCGCGGCCGAACCCGACGAGACCCGCCGCCAGGGCATGGCGTGGGCGATGTCGGTGGCCGCGGCCCGCGCCGCCCATCAGCTCGCCGATGAACCGGTACCCGCCGAGCTCGCCGCCGAATGGGCGCGGGCCGACGAACTGGTGCTGAGCAAGCTGCGCGCCGCCCTCGGTCTGGACCGGGTGCGGTGGGCCATGTCCGGCGCGGCCCCGATCCCGCCGCAGACGCTGGCCTTCTTCGCCGGTCTCGGCATCCCGATCGCCGAGATCTGGGGCATGTCGGAACTGTCGTGCATCTGTAGCGTCAGCCATCCCCGTGACGCCAAGCTCGGGGCGGTCGGAAAGCTGTTGCCCGGCATGGAATCACGGCTGTCCGACGACGGTGAACTGCACGTGCGTGGGCCGCTGGTGATGAAAGGCTACCGAGGGATGCCCGAGCAGACCGCCGAGGCGATCGACGCCGACGGCTGGTTGCGCACCGGCGACATCGTCAGCATCGACGACCACGGCTACCTTCGCGTCGTCGACCGCAAGAAGGAGATGATCATCAACGCGGCGGGCAAGAACATGTCCCCCACCAACATCGAGAACGCGATCAAGGCGGCCACGCCGCTGATCGGCGCGATGGCCGTGCTCGGCGACGGCCGGTCCTACAACACCGCGCTGATCGTGCTCGACGCCGAGTCCGTCGAGCCCTACGCGCGCGAGCACGCGCTCCCCGACGCCTCCGCCGCCGCGCTGGCGGTCGATCCCACGGTGCGGGCCGCGATCGAAGCCGGTGTGGCACAGGGCAACAGCAAGCTCTCGCGGGTGGAGCAGATCAAGCGCTTCCGCATTCTGCCCACGTTCTGGGAGGCGGGCGGTGACGAGGTCACGCTCACGTTGAAGCTCAAGCGCAAGGTCATCGCCGAGAAGTACACCGCGCAGATCGACGAGCTCTACGCCGAGAACCCGCCCGCCGAGGTCGTCAACGCCGGATAGCGGTACCCGACTTGTCCGACCCCGCCTGGCGCGGTCGGACGAGTCGGGTTGTCTGCAAGGCGAAGTAGAACTCGGCGGCCGCGGTGGGATCGGTACAGCTGCGGCCGGTGAGGGCTTCGATTCGCCGCAGCCGTTGGTGCACGGTGTTGCGATGGAAGTGCAGTCGTTTCGCCGCATCGGCCACCACCCCGCCCGCGGCGAACCACGCCTCGAGCGTCTCCAACAGCGTGTCCCGCTCCATCGCGGGCAGCTCGAGGACCGAGCCGAGAATTCCGGTGGCGAGCTGACGACTCACCTCCGGCAGATGCGCGATCAGCAACGGGATCGGCTGGTCACCGAAGTTGTTGACCTCGATATCGCCGGGCCAGGCGCACCGGCACGCCAGTTTCGCCTCGTGGAGCGCGTCGTGGGCTCGGCGCGGATCGTCGAACGGGCGGCTCACCCCGACCCGGCCGGTGGCCAGGCCCGCGAGGACCGCGTCGGCTTCGGCCCGCGCCGTGCCCGGTTTCAGGCTGATCAAGCCGATGTGGGTGTCGAATTCGACCGTCCAGATCGAGTGCACGCCGATCGAGCGCAGACGTTCCTCGACGCCGCGCAGCGGGGCCGCGACCGGCTCGACGATTTCGGCGCTGACCACCAGGAACGTCCCGGTCTCCGGCAGGTTCAGCAGGCGCAGGGTTTCCCACAGTGGCGCGCCGTCGTCGACGGCGGCCGACAGCAGTGAGCGCAACGCGAGGCTGCGGGTCTGCGCGTCGCGATGGGCGCGTTCGAACGCCACCTCACCGTAGGCTTCCGCGGCCGCGCTCGAGTAGTCGTCGATGATGCTCCACAGCTCGGAGCCCTTGTGCGCCAACGATTCCGTGAGCTCGCCGCCCATCTCGCCGAGCAGCCGGTCCCATAGCAACCGGCCCGCCAGCCGGTACGCGTGCAGCAGCGCCGCCAGCGGAACCTGTTGCTCGGCCTTGAGCCGTCCGGCAGCGCGCGCGGCGTCCAGCCGCGGCCGGGAGCGACCCCCGAGTTGACCGAGCAGAGTCACCAGGTTGTCGTAGGTGGCCTGGCGCAGGTCCTGGTGGGTCAACCAGGTCGCCTCGGCATAGGCATGGTCGCCGGACAGGATTTGCGCCACCAGCACGTCGGTCAGCTCGTCCGCCCGCAGCAACAGCCTGTCGACAAGCTCCACCGATACGTCGGACGACACCTCGGGAACTGTCGTCATCCTCTTATTGTAGGCGCTGCGAAAAGCGTCCCTACCAGCTGCGTTGTGCACTTGCACACTGAGGTCACGGTAATCCGGAGCGCTGGACCATAGGCTGCCCGCCCACCGTCGGCCACGATCGAGACAAGTGATCCACCTCACTACATCGCATCGAGAGGCATTGCAATGTACGACTACGTCATCGTCGGCGCGGGTTCGGCAGGCGCCGTGTTGGCTGCCAGACTCTCCGAGGATCCGGCGGCATCGGTCGCCGTCATCGAAGCAGGGTCGGCCGACAGCGCCGACGAGATCCATATTCCGGCCGCGTTCGGCGCCTTGTTCAAGAGCGAGTGGGACTGGGATCTCGACACCGAACCCGAACCGCAGCTGGGCGGTCGGCGCGCGTACCTGCCCCGCGGCCGGATGCTGGGCGGATCGAGCTCGATGAACGCGATGATCTACATCCGGGGCAACCGTGCCGACTACGACGCCTGGGCCGCGGCCGGTGCCGAGGGTTGGTCCTACGACGATGTCCTGCCGTATTTCCAGCGAGCCGAGGACAACGAACGAGGCAAGGACGCCTATCACGGCGCCGGTGGACCACTGCGCGTCTCGGAGAGTCGTTCACAGCACGCCATTGCCGGAGCCTTCGTCGAAGCGGCCGAGCAGGCCGGGTACGCGCGCAACGAAGACTTCAACGGCGCAACACAATTGGGCGTGGGCCGCTATCAGGTGACCCAGCGTGACGGCATGCGGTGCAGCACAGCCGTCGCCTATCTGCATCCGGCGATGACGCGGCCGAACCTGACCGTCATCACCGATGCGCTCGCCCAGAAGGTGCTGTTCGAGGGCGATCGGGCGGTCGGCGTCGAGATCAGCCGTGGCGGCGAGGTCGACACGGTTCGTGCCGAACGCGAAGTCATCCTCTCCGGCGGCACCTACGGATCGGCGCATCTGTTGCTGCTGTCGGGCGTCGGTCCTGCCGATGAGCTTGCGCTGTTCCAGATCGAGGTGGTGCGCGACCTTCCGGTCGGCGAGAACCTGCAAGACCACTACATGACGCTGATCAACTACCGCACCGACACCGAGTCGCTGATGACCGCGTTGTCGCCGGAGAACCTCGCGTTGTTGCAGGAGCAGGGCCGTGGTCCGCTCACCTCGAACATCGGTGAGGCGGGCGGATTCTTCGAGACGACGTCCGGCCTGGAAGGTCCGGACGTACAGTTCCACCTGGCACCGGTGCTGTTCCACGAGGAGGGACTCGGCGCACCCGTCGCGCACGGATTCGCCGTGGGACCCTGTGTGCTCCATCCGACGAGCGTCGGCAAGGTGATGCTCCGTTCGGCTGCGCCGACCACCGCGCCGAGAATCGTGCACAACTACCTCGCCACCGACGAGGACCGGCGCAGCATTGTGGCGGGCCTGCGCATCGCCCTCGACATCGCGGGCCGAGCCGCCCTCGCCGAGCACATCACCGCGGACTTCGTTGCCCCCGAGTCGGATTCGGAGCAAGACCTGCTCGCCTTCGCCCGCAGGTACGGCCAGACGCTGTATCACCCGACATCGACGTGTGCCATCGGGTCGGTCGTCGACAGCCGGCTGCGGGTGCTCGGCCTGCAGGGCTTGCGCGTCGTCGACGCGTCGGTGATGCCCACGGTCGTGCGCGGCAATACGAACGCGCCGACCATCATGATCGCCGAGAAGGCCGCCGACCTCATTCGCGAAGATGCCGTCGCCACCACCGGAGGAACGAAATGACCAGCACAGCAACGACAATCGACGCCGCGATCGAGGCATTGACCGAGGGCGCGGCGCGGTGGGCGGCGACTCCGCTCGCCGACCGTCGCCTGCTGCTGCAGCAGGTGCACGACCTGACCGAGCAACACGCGCAGGACTGGGTAGACATCGCCATCGGCATCAAGGGCCTGCCGAAGGATTCACCCCTGGTCGGCGAGGAATGGATCAGCGGCCCCTATCCGGTGATCACCGGCACCGGCGCGTTGATCGAAAGCCTCGCCGCGCTCGACGCCGGTCATAGCCCGGTCGACGGCTTCGAGGTCACCGCGGCGCCCGGCAACAGGTCGGCCGTGCACGTGCTCCCGCACGGGATCTTCGATCGGCTGCTGCTCAACGGCTTCACCGCCGAGGTGTGGACCAAGCCCGGCGTCGACGCCGCCACCGTCCGGGCACGAGCAGGTTCGGGCGCACGCGCACCACGCACGGCAGGCGGGGTCGGCGTCGTGCTCGGCGCCGGGAACATCTTCTCCATTCCGCCGCTGGACCTGCTGTACCAATTGATCGCGGACAACCGGGTCGTGGCATTGAAGCTCAACCCCATCACCGATCCGCTGCTTCCGGTGTTCGAGCGCATTTTCGCCCCGCTGATCGATCGCGGGTTCTTGCGAATCCTCACCGGCGGTGCCGATGTCGGCACCGCGCTGGTCAACCATCCCGACGTGACCTCGGTGCACATGACCGGCAGCAGCAACACCCACGACGCCATCGTGTTCGGCCGGGGAGCCGAAGGCGCGCAACGCAAAGCAGCGAACACACCGCTGCTGACGAAACCGATCACCAGCGAACTCGGCGGCGTCTCACCCACCATCGTGATCCCCGGGCAGTGGTCGGAGGCGGATCTGAAGTTCCAGGCCGAACACCTTGCGACGCAGCGACTGCACAACAACGGGTACAACTGTGTCGCGTCCCAGGTCGCCATCGTGAGCGCGGACTGGCCACAGAAGGAGAGATTCCTCGCCGAGCTGCGTGCGGCGTTCGAGCGGGCACCGGGGCGACCGGCGTACTACCCGGGCAGCGAGAGTCGAGTGGCCAACGCGCGCAGGGAATATCCGCAGGCACAGAGCGTCGGCCCGAACAACGACCGCACGCTGGTGCTCGGAATCTCGCCGTCGAAGGACGAACCAGCGCTGCGCGAGGAGTACTTCTCCCCCGTTTTCGGTGTCACCGAACTGCCCGGCACCGGGTCGGCGTTCCTGCGTGCCGCGGTCGAGGTCTCGAACGAGCAGTTCATCGGCACCCTGGGCGTGAACATCATCGCCCACCCGAAGACGCTGCGTCAGCTCGGCGCCGCGCTCGATGAGGCGATCGTCGACCTTCGATACGGCACCGTCGCGATCAACGCCTGGACCGGAGTCGGCTATCTGACCGCCCGCGCGAGCTGGGGTGCGTTCCCCGGCCATACCCTCGACGATGTGCAGAGCGGTATCGGCGTGGTGCACAACGCGCTGCTGATCGAAGATCCCGAACGCACTGTCGTCCGTGGGCCGTTCCGACCCGCGCCCAGGTCGATCACGCGCGGTGAATTCACGTTGGCGCCCAAGCCGCCCTGGTTCGTGACCAACAAGACCGCCGCCACCACGGGCCGTCTGCTGGCCTATTTCTCGGCTGCGCCGGGGTGGTCCAAGCTACCGGCGATCTTCGCCTCCGCCCTGCGCGGCTAGCTGTTCGCCGCAGCGACGAAAACCCGTTCCACCGGATCGACCGGCACCGAGATCCGGTGGAACGCTCTCGCGCCGGGGGGTCAGCGTTGGCGCACGGCGTCGTAGGCCCGCGGCAACGCTTCGCCGGAATTCATCGCCAGCAACGCTTGGTGCAGGTTCGCGCGCTGATCCTGATCCAGACCGTCGAAGAGGTCGTCGTTCAGTGTGCGGACGAGCTCGTCAGCCTGCTCGACGGCGCGCATTCCCTGCTCGGTGATCTCGACGAGAAACCGGCGGCGGTCGCGGTGATCGCGAATCCTGGCGGCCAGGCCCGCCGACTCCAGATGGTCGATCGCGGCGACCATGGTGGTCGAGTCGATGCGCAGCCGGGTTCCCAGTTCGAGCTGAGAGCTGGCCTGGTCGCCTGCCAGTACCTTCAAGATCATGAAGTGTCTGGTCCGCAGGCCCAGGGTGGCGAGCCGATCCTCGCTCACACGGAACATCACCTGCCCGAGCTTGATCAGCAGGCAGCTGGTGTGGTCGGCGACCATGTCCGGGATCAACGGTTCGGTCACTGGTGGGAAACCTCGATTTCTGAGCTGGACAGCAGAGGCGATCGTAGTCGTCGCCACACCCGCGTCGGTCATCGGCAGCCATCATCACCGATAATCGCTACAGATAATAGTTCGTACTACTGATAGTCTGCCCGGCATGGCGTCAGAATTCATCCAGAAGATCGACCTTGCCGACAAGGTCGTCGTCGTCGCGGGCGGCACCAGCGGCATCAATCTCGGTGTGGCCGAGGACTTCGCGCGGGCCGGTGCTCGCGTGGCGGTGCTCAGCCGCTCCGCGGACAAGGTCGACGCGGCCGTCGAACGGCTGCGCGAGCTCGGGGCCGAAGCCTTCGGTGGGAGCGCCGATGTCCGCGACTACAGCGCGACCGAAGCCGTCCTGCGATCGGTGCACGAGCAGTTCGGCGACTTCGACGTCATGATCTCCGGTGCGGCAGGCAACTTCCCCGCCGCCGCCGTCGGCATGTCCGCCAACGGATTCAAGTCGGTCGTCGACATCGACCTGCTCGGCACCTACAACGTCCTGCGCGCGAGCTACCAGTTCCTGCGCAAGCCCGGCGCCTCCGTCATCAACATCTCGGCACCGCAGTCGGAGCTGCCGACGATCACCCAGGCGCACGTGTGTGCGGCCAAGGCCGGCGTCGACATGCTCACCAAGGTCCTGGCGATGGAATGGGGCCCGTTCGGCATCCGCGTCAACGGTGTGATCCCGGGCCCGATCGATGGCACCGAGGGCATGGCCAGGCTGGCCCCGACCGAGCAGGACCGGGCCCTGGTCACCGGAAGCGTCCCGCTGCGCCGCTACGGTACCCCCCGCGACGTCGCCAACGTCTGCCGCTTCCTCGCTTCCCCGCTGGCCGACTACGTCTCCGGCGTTGTGCTTCCGGCTGACGGCGGGTGGGTCCTCGGTGGCGCGTCGCAGGCGATGGGTGTCATCGGGCAGCCGCTCCTCGACGCCGCGCACCAGGGTCAGTAGCACCTGGGCGCGTCATGACCTGACCTCTTCCCAGAGGCGCAGGTAGACCTCGGCACCGCGAAAGACGTCGGCCATGATCTCCGGGCCGCCGAGAACACGGACCGCTTCGAGCCAGTCGGCGTAGGTTCCGTAGGTCGCGGTGCCGTCGGTGTTGATGTCGAAGGTGCGCTCGCCCCATCGTTCCCTGTCGAACGTCACCGCGCCGTCGTGGGAGACGAAGGGATATCGGATGGTGCCGGGTCCGAGCGGGCCGCCCTGGCCGGCGATGCCGTTCATATCCGAACCGAAGCCGAAACCGAACTCCGCGCCGGGCCGGGGCAGCACGCGGGCTTCCCGCCAGGCTTGGACGAAGCTCGCGGGCCCACCGGCATAGGGAGTCGCGAAACCGCCTACCGCATAGACCCGTTCGGTGGTGGTGGGCGAGTCCCAGCCGTGCGAGGACAGCACACCGGC